>JBDQID010000157.1:0-4688 GCA_040264515.1 Chlamydiales bacterium | reverse complement strand
TTGCACCTCTGTAAACTCTACGCAATTTGTAATTCAAAAATAATATCGAGTGAAATTGCCCTATTGTATTCGAGCCTTCATTGAAATAAAAAAGGGCTCGAAGATAAGATCTTCGAGCCCAACGTTTAAAGAGGCTGCTAGCCCCTTCTTGGTATAACGAATGGTTTTTTGTTAACCATTGTTATTATCCACGACCCCCATAAATTTGGGGCCTTATTTTTTCAGCTAACCAGTCAATTTATATACGTTATTTTTATTTAGTATGAATTTATTAAAACTAAGTTTGGATTTTAGTTTTTTGACGATTGCTAATAAGGTGGGGGGAGCGATGCTTAGATTATTGCATCGAAGGGTGTCGTGAACTTGGCTCAAAGAGAGCTCTTTTGGGTGATGATTCTGGTAGATCACCATGGCTATTCTCCTTCTCTTCTTTCTCTTTATTCTTCTCCCTTATTTTATCGGCTTATGAAGCGGGAATATGAGTCGGATACTTGTGTATTGAATTAACAGAAAAAGGTTTAAAAAAATAAAGCGAGGGATTTTTTTGAAAAAAAGGATGTAAATAAAATTTTACATAAAATGTTTCAGAGATATAGAGTCAGGGTAATAGTTCATCGATGATATCGTAGTGGAGAGGAGAGGTGTCCATGTCAGAATCAAATGACCGCTTTAAAGAAAATTTGGATCTTATTGTTAAAGGGAATTCTAAGCTTGCGGAGTTAATTGAAAATACAGATCTCTCAGGCATGGAATTGATTTGCTCGAAAAGTGGAGAACCTAATCTTCGATGCCAGGCAGAGGGAAAGAGTGTCACTCTTCACTCTAATTACTCTCCTATAAAGGAAGCTGAAAAATGGGTTTCGAAGCTAGATATTGAAACGTATGAGATTTTATATGTTTATGGTATTGGTCTTGGTTTCTCGTTTATAGCTCTTAAAGAGTGGTTAGAAGAAAAGGTTGAGCGCTATCTTATTTTTTTAGAGGATGATCTACGAGTCCTCTACTATCTATTGCATCAGCCTTGGGCAAGGGAGATGATTGAAAATCGCCAGGTAATGATTAATTTTGTTGGAACCGAGAAAGAAGATCTTGAGTTGGAAATTTCTCGCTTAACGGATTATTTTTTAGGGGTGAATTTTCAGTGTACAGCTCTTTCATATTACGATGTTTACAAGGGTGAGCGTTACGATGAGTTGCGCTTGGGGCTGCGCCATAAAGCAGCTCATGCAAACTATTCTGCCATGGAATTCTTATGCTATGGTGGAGGTTATTATCGGAATTTTTATCAGACAATTCTCCATCTACAAGACTCCTATTGGGGCTATTCCCTTTTGAAGTGTTTTCAAGGTATTCCTGCAATTATTTGTGGAGCTGGACCGTCACTGGATAATAATGTGGAAGTTTTAAGGCAGTACCAAGATAGGGCAATCGTTTTAGCTGGAGGCTCAGCAGTTAATGCATTGGCAACACGTGGCGTGGAAGTGAATTTTGGAGCAAGTGTTGATCCAAATAATGAGCAGTATGTCAGAATGGTTGCTCAATCAGCTTACGAAACCCCGATGTTTTACAAATCACGAGTAAATAAGCATGCTTTTAAAACACTTCATGGTCCCTGTATTTATCTTCCAGGAAGCCCTGCATACCCCCTGACACAACTCGTAGAACAAAAACTTGGTATTAACGCTTCAATGCTAAAAGAGGGAATGAATGTCCTTCATCTCTTAATTGAACTTTCCTGTTTTTTAGGTTGTGATCCAATTATTTTTGTTGGAATGGATTTAGCATATTCCGGAAACAAGCTTTATGCCGAAGGGATTATTGATGATAATGAAGTCTCGGACAAAGAACTAACAAGAGGGACACACCTAAATAACAACTGCTTTTTAAGAGAAGATATATATGGAAAGCCCGTTCATACTCTTTGGAAGTGGGTAGCAGAATCGAAATATTCAGCAACCTTTCCTGAAAGGTATCCTAATATTACATTTATAAATGCAACTGAGGGTGGTCTTGGAATGGGAAAAGTTCCAAACGAGCCTTTAAAAGATGTAGCTAAAAGGCATCTGACACAGCAATTTGATATCAGAGGCTATATTCATAACGAATTACAAAAAGGACGCTTTAAAGGAATTCATCAAGAAAAAACCATTGAGGTCCTTACAGAGCTGTATGACGATTTAGAGGAAGTTTTAGAGCTTTCTAAACAGCAACAAAAAGTTATTGCAAGTTTTAGAGAAGCTGTACAAGAAGAGTCTTATTTTGAAATAGAGAAGAACTCTTTGCATCTCGAGCGCTTAAAGAACAGAATATCTGAAAAAATTTCTTTTCAATATATTATCTATCCTCTGCTTTCAGTGAAGATTCATGGATCTTTGAGAAAGATGGACCAAATAGAGGATGATCAAAGTCTAGATTCCAATACGGAGCGTCTAGATAAGATGTTAGATACAAATTTAGAGCAGGTCGTCTTTCAGATCGAAGCTGCACAGGTGAATTTGAATATGATGAGGCAGGCAATGGCAGATCATGGATCTTGTGGCTATGGCTCTGTGGCAGCTTTTTTTGAAAACATTGTAGATGTCTGTGATGAAGATAATGCAGAGGAAGTTTTGGAGCGCTTGAATGGGGGAGAGGTCAAAGTATGAGTAGAGATATGAGTAGCGATATTTATCAGTTTCAAAACAATAAACTGTTGATAATAGATGAAGAGATGGATCTTCATTATGAAGAGGAGTACAGTCCAAAAATGCTCCCTGAGGATCTTATCGATGGAGAAGATTTAGGAGATGGAGATTCGGTTGTTTTAGCGTATCACGATAAAGAAAAAAAATATCTTCGAGAAGCATATGTAAGTAGAGATGGTATGCATAGTGGTCAATGCTGTTATTATCATCTTGGTCGAGAGTTAAAAGGGAATAGCTTCTATCAGTTATCCGAGGATAAAAAATCAAGCCTACTTCACGGGCCAGTTTCGTATTATTCAGAAGATGGCTCCCTTTTTTCGCAATCGTGGTACATAAGGGGACGGCAGTCCGGTAAGAGTTATATGTATTATCCCTCAGGTGTTGTATACGCTTGTTTACGCTACCGAAATCATATTAAGGAAGGGTGCGAAGAGTTTTATTTTGAAGACGGTTCCCCAAAAACAGTGCTTCCTTATCTAAAGGGAGAGCTGCACGGAGAGTGCCGATTGTATTTTCAGAATGGACAGTTATATCGTTGTATTTCACATCAGCATGGTAAAAAGCATGGGTGGGAAAAAGAGTATAACCCAAGTGGTAGACTGGCTGCTGAAAGATATAGTGAAGATGCTGCTCTAAAGTACGAGAGATATTGGAATCCACGGGGTGTGAAAGTTGAAGAGCGTCGTTATGGAGATCATCCGGGTAAAAAAGATCTGCTTAAGTGGGACGCTTTGGGAAAGAGTCGCTATAAGCACCTCTATAACGGAGATAGGTTTGAGCATATAGAAAAAAATCATGCAGGAGGCGTTACAAAGAAGTATTACGGTTTTTGGGATGGAGAAAGCATGGTCATCGATAAATTTGTCAGAGGCGTTATGAATCATGAAGAACGCTTAAGTCTTATTGGTGAAGAAGCTCTTCCTGAAGGGGTAACTCTTCCTATATTTGGAGCTGATGAGGAGGTTTGAGAGTGATTAAAATTTGTCTTGTTGATGATCACGACCTAATCCGTAAAGGGTTTAAGCAAATGTTGTCTCAATTCAAAGATATTGCTGTTGTTGATGAGTTTGGCTTAGGATCTGAGCTATTGGATAGCCTTGAGACCTCAGATTGGGAAGTACTTGTCTTGGATATTTCCTTACCAGATCACTGTGGAGTAGATTTGATCGAGGAGGTTAAATCTGTAAAACCAGACCTTCCTATTCTGATACTTTCGATGCATCATGAAGATAGGTACGGTTATCGTTCCTATCAAGCTGGAGCTTCAGGTTATTTGACAAAAGATACAGATCTAAAACAGTTAGTAGAAGCTATTCGAACACTTGCTTCGGGGAAGAAATATATCTCTGAGAGTATGATGGATAAGATCATTTCCTTGATGAGAACAAGTAAGAAAGAAGTGACGCATGAAAATTTGTCTAAACGCGAATTTCAAGTGATTTGTCTGCTAGCTCAAGGTAAGAGGCCGTCTGAAATAGCAAAAGAGCTGAGCCTAAATGTTAAGACGATTAGTACTTATCGGGAACGCATTTTAGAAAAGCTTAACCTGAAAAACAATTCTGATATTTTTCATTACTGTAATGAAAATGGTCTTATTTTAAGATAATTAAGGTTATTGCTTTATCGAATAAGTTTTTCAAATAAATTCAGGAGTGGCTTTAAACGACGTTTAGAATTTATTGAAGATTAGAGCAATGGCACTGAAAGTGCAATGGGCCAGTGCAACAATCTGTTTATAGGAAAGTTAAGAGTTCGCAGGCTGACGGTCAGCAATATTTGATCTGCTTTCTTACATTTCAAAATCACGTTCTGAATTTATACCAAGATTGGTCATAGGTTTGGATTTTCTGGAAGCTCTAAATACAATTTCAGCTATACGGGGAAAGTTCAATTATGGAGATCAGCATAAAATTGAAGAAGCTGTGAAATTCGTTGAGCCTATTATTCGCTCTTCAGCTCTTTTCGATGCGATAAGCAGTGAAAATAGAATTAGTTAGATATTTT
>JBDQID010000156.1:0-4719 GCA_040264515.1 Chlamydiales bacterium | reverse complement strand
TGTCGCAGGTGATGGAACAACAACAGCTATCGTTCTTGCCGAAGCTATCTATAGCGAAGGCGTAAAGAACGTGACTGCTGGCGCTAACCCAATGTGCCTAAAGCGCGGTATCGATAAAGCTGTTAAAACTCTTATCGAAGCGCTTACAAGAATGTCTATCACTGTTGATACACATGAGAAAGTAATGCAAATTGCTACGATTTCTGCTAACAACGACCCTTCAATCGGAAACATCATCTCCGATGCTATGGACAAAGTTGGCCGTGACGGAATCATCACTGTGTCTGAAGCGAAAGGAATCGAGACTGTACTTAACGTTGTCGAAGGCATGCAGTTCGATAAAGGCTACCTCTCTCCTTACTTCATCACTCAAGCTGAAAGCATGGCTGTCGAGCTAGAGAATGCAAATATCTTAATCACAGATAAAAAGCTCTCCAGCGCACAAGACATCGTTCCCATTCTTGAAAAAGCAATGGAAGATCAGCAACGCCCACTTCTTATCATCGCAGACGATGTCGAAGGCGAAGCTCTAGCAACACTCGTTGTCAACCGCCTCAAAGGTGGCATGCACGTCGCAGCTGTTAAAGCTCCAGGTTTTGGTGATCGTCGTAAAGCAATGCTCGAAGACATCGCAACTCTCGTTGGCGGAACGGTTGTCACTGAAGAAGTAGGCCTCAAGCTTGACGAAGTCGGCGTAGAAGTTCTTGGTCGTGCAAAAACAATCAAGATCTCTAAAGACGATACAACTATTCTCGATGGCGCTGGTGCTCAAGAGAAAGTTCAAGAGCGCGTATATCAGATTCGCTCTGAGATCGAAAGATCAACTTCTAGCTATGACAGAGAGCAGCTCGAGCAACGCCTTGCGAAACTCGTAGGTGGTGTAGCTGTTGTTGAAGTGGGTGCTGTAACTGAGACAGAGCTTAAAGAGAAAAAAGCTCGTGTTGAAGACGCTCTACATGCAACACGTGCAGCTGTTATCGAAGGTATTGTTCCTGGCGGAGGAGTTGCACTCATTCGCGCTCTTAAATCTCTAGAGAATCTAGAGCTTGTAGGCGACGAAGCTATCGGTGCTGAAATCATCCGCAGAGCGATTATGCTTCCTGCTGTTACCATTGCTAACAACTGTGGTAAGCAAGGCAATCTCATTGCTGAAAAAATTGCAGAAAAAGATGGCGCTTGGGGCTATAACGGTTTGACTGATGAGTTCACAGACCTCATCGAAGCTGGTGTTATCGACCCTGTAATGGTAACAAGAAGCGCATTGCAAAATGCAGCATCAGTTGCAAGCCTCTTGCTAACAACAGCTGCTATCATCACCGACAAGCCTCAACCCAAATCAGCTGCAGCACCTGCTGGTATGCCTGGAATGGGTGGCATGCCTGGTATGGGCGGCATGGGTGGAATGGGCGGAATGCCTGGTATGGGCGGCATGGGCGGAATGCCCGGCATGGGAATGATGTAATTTAACATCCCCCCCGAATACCCCACCAATTGAGTAACGACAGAGGAGAAGGATTGCCTTCTCCTCTTTTTATAATAGGAAAAACAGTGCCAAATTACGACTATCGCTGCGAAAATTGCGGCCACCAGACCACAAAGTTTCAAAAAATTTCAGAAGAAAAACTGAAAACATGTAAAGAGTGCTCTTGTGATACACTCCGTCGCCTTATCGGCGGAAGCATGGCAACGCTCAGTTTCGAAGGCTCCGGCTACTACATCACAGATTACGGGCCGAAAAAAGGCGCGCAAACAGAGCCAAAGCCAACGACAACATAAAAGAGCTATCTTGCCCAGTTTTTTTAACGCAAAGAGCGCAAAGGAAACGAAATAAACGCGAAGATTTTAAAAAAAAGAAAATCTTCGTGCCTACTTCGCTTCCTTTGCGCTCTTCGCCTTAAAAAAGGGTCGGTACAACGCTACTTTATTTTCAGAGCCGCGCCCATACAGTCCCATGGCTTAAGTTCAATCGGCTCTTGTTTAAGGTGCCTCTTTAGTACTCGAGAGAGCTCTTGCTTTGGAACAATAACCTCATAGACATGCTCATCGAACCAGTCATCGGCCATGCTTAAAAAGCCGTCTTCTCCAGCAACTTTCGGATCTCCGAAGCGTCCCCAGGAGTTCTCCACTTGCCATCGATTAGGTTTTCGCCCCTCTTCATCTTCGAAGTTCACACCAACAAAAGTCATCGCGTGGGTGGCAGCGGAGTCTCGAACTCGAAGCCTTTCAGCTTTACTAAGCTTCTCTCTTGGTGCTAGCAAAAGATCGTAATCTATAAGCTTATCGTCAAGTGCTTGCTTAAAGGGATGAAATCCTTTACCGACATCCGCTCCAAACCAAACAGGCACGCCCTCTTTGACCGTTTTTAGAGTGTATTTCTTTAACTCGCTCATTGGTAGATTAAGAGCTACAAAACCGTCTCCCCCTTCGACATTACAGGAGTTTTGTATACTGTACTTTTTGAAATACGGCTTATTGGGAAAATTAACAAGAGTTACAAAATTGGCAAGATCGATCCCTTGAAACATATCTTTGAACATCATCGGGCTCATCCCACAGATCGCATGAGCCTCATAATCACGATCGGTAAAAGACCAATCGAACTCTGTTGGAGGCTCCCCGAGGTATTTTACTAACACATTAAAAACCTGCTGCGTGGCAGCTTCTTTTACGGCTAAGAGCTCTTCTCTACTTTTTCCCTCACGCGAAAGACGACGTATTTTATGTGCGACTCCACGAAGAAGAGTAGCAAGAAAATCGTTAATCTCACCCGACCAGCCACTGTGATACGTCTCTGGCATAGCAGATTGTGGAACAAGCCCATACTTATTTACGAGATTTACAAACATATTCCAATAGCCACCATCACATATGGGATTTTCGAATAGCATTGTCAAATAACGATCCTCGACCTCTCTATCAGCCTTATCGATCGTCTCAAGAAGAAACATATTCGATTTTTCCCACTTATCCCAAAAAAAGAGATACGTTTGTGAGAACTCAAAATTCTCTACATTCAAGTTATGAATCATAAAATTACGCAAAATATTCAACCCTGCAAACATCCAGCAGCGCCCGCTTGATTCTTGATCTGACGCTTTGGCGTGTTCTGGCTTTAGAGTGCTAAGAAATACGTGGCTTACCTGATTTGAGCGCTTTGAATCCGTTGCTGCCAAAAGCGGTCCAACAGTTACAACAGCATTTCTAGCTAAAATATTTTTAGGATCAGCATTGAACTCTGTACGACATTTTTCAATAAAGAGCTTGCTGATCACTCTTTGTCTTTGAGAGGCGTGTGAGCTTGTAGCTACAGCCGCCTCAAGAGTTACAGTGCGAGCTTCCATCTGAGCACGCTTTCTCTTTCGCTTTCCCTCTCTTGTACGAGCGGCTACTGGGAGCTCTTGACAGGTAACATCGACAATTGCAGACATAGTGACACCTCAAAAAAAAGTTTACGGTTCTTTTTTAGGTATATATCCGCGGGTTAAAAAAAAGTCTATATGTTATTTTAAATAAATATTTACATTTTCTTAATAAATCGATATCGTCTTATTCTTGAGGATTTGCCTTGAATCTCTTCAATGGTCGAACAGGCTCTGCAAATGGACAAAGCCTCTTCACTGCTACTCCAATCTGAACATCTACAGGTAGAGGTGGTAGTATAACAACTTGATTCTCTGCCATTTTTGCTTCTTCTTCAAAGGGTCCACCGCCCACGCCTCCGATAAAAAATCCTGCTGCTCCTGCCATCACTATCTCCTTAAAAATTTCAAAGCTACGAAAAAATAATCTTCTGGGTTATAATCAGCACCATTTTGATTGTCAACGTACTACAAAAGATGCAATGCAATTAAAAGCGAAGCTTTTGAGTGATTTGTGTTCAATGGTTTGTGAAATATGACATAAGGTATAAGTTATAGAGTCCAAAGGACGACAGATCAAAACCTCGGGTGACCAAAGAGAACCCATGCTCAGATAGATAACAGCAGAGCCCACCAAGGCGACTGAATAAAACGATCTTTCTCAATCGCTTTTATGGACTCTAGCATTTTTGTTCACCTGAGCACGGACTATTTAACAGAAGCGAATTAGAGCCCAAGCTCACCATAATCTATGTAACAGCCATAAAAATAGAGGCTTCTTTTATGATCGATACACTTAATCCCAGCCAAAGAGAGGCTGTGCTACACGTTGACGGTCCAGCGCTTGTTTTAGCAGGAGCTGGCTCTGGAAAAACACGTATTGTCACGCAACGCATTGTTCACCTTCTAGAGCAAGGCATTCCCGACTACCAAATTTTGGCTGTTACCTTTACCAATAAGGCTGCAGAAGAGATGCGAGAGCGCGTACATGCAATAAGCTCGAGCCACGTACAAATCTGCACCTTTCACTCCCTTGGCGTCAGCATCCTTCGGCAAACCATCGACCATCTTGGATATAACAAAAGTTTTGCCATCTACGACGACGAAGATTCCAATAAACTCATCAAAGAGTGCATGAAGGAAGTTGGAATCGACAGCAACCTTGCCAAGCCTAAATTTTTTAAGGGGCACATCTCCAAAGCTAAAAACAACCTTATCGGCCCGGAAGATTTCGACCTTACTTACCACACATCCGAGGCTGAAAAGTTCGTTCCAGCGATCTACTCCCTTTATCAAAAAAGATTAGAGCGGTACGAGGCGCTAGACTTCGACGACCTCCTTTTTATGACTGTACGCCTTC
>JBDQID010000155.1:0-4777 GCA_040264515.1 Chlamydiales bacterium | reverse complement strand
CTTGAAAAGCAGCCCCAGACGGTACATGTGACTGCCAGAAGCGTAAATAGCTTCAAAGCGCGTCTACCAGCACCCTCAATCTTTGGAAATTTAAACCATAGGAAGAATGAAAGTAGCAAAAAGATTGCACCGTAGCCACCGTCACCGATAATGAGTGCGAAGAAGAGAGCAAAACCCGCTAAAACCCACCCTGAAGGGTCTTTATCTTCAGTCGATGGAGTATCGTAGATATGAACGAGGTCTTCTCCGATCTTATTAAACCCTTTGTTTTCCAAATGTGTTGGAATCCGATCTTTCTCTTCAATTAAAATTTCTTCACAGAAGATATTCTGCTCTATCAGCAATTGATCAAGTGCTTCTTTATCGCAATCTGCAACCCACCCTTCAACACTAAAGAGGTGGTCGTCAGAAACTTTATCTACGCACGCATTCGCTTGCTTAAGGTTGTATTTATTTCGACGATTGATAAGGACTTGATGAAGAAAATCGTTGTATGCGCTCAGGCATCGGAGCTCTTCTTCTACTTCATGAATCTCCATTGTCACTTTTTCTGAGCGAGTGCGTAAAACTCCCAACGGCTCGTTGATTTTCATCTCAATCAACCCATCATAGGTTGTTTTTTCTTTATTAAAAGAGATGAAGTAGTTCAGTCCGTGCTCTGAACCAATATAGAGAACTTCTTTGTTCTCTACGGCCTCTGGTACGCTTTGTGCTTTACAGAAGAAAAACTGTAGCTTTCTGTTACCTTCTTGCTCGATAAACTTGCGATCTTCTAAAGAGAAGTCACCGAAAACTTCCACTCGAACAATTTCCAGCTCAAGAATACGTTGTTCTTCGGTGAGTGTTTCAAGTGCAAAATTAGCCATCAACACCTTCTCAACAGTTACATCAGCCTCTTCGAAATCATCGATTTCTATCTGCTCAGTTGTTGGAAGACGGCGAAGTACTTTGATGGCGTCGTGAAGTTTTTCAATCTCAGCTGGCTCATGAGAGCTATGAAAACCGGTGTCTTCGTCAATAAATTCGACAACACCTGTTTTTTGAGCTTCTTCAAAAAAGCGAGACCGCTCTTTTTCCATCCCCATAAAGAGGTATTTTTTTACATCAACTCGCATGAGATGCCATCTCCTTTGCAGCAGCTTTGCTAGCTATGATCTTACCTTTTGCAACTTTTGCTTGCGATACCGCAGCTAGTTGTTGGTCACCGAGAAAAATCTTAATCTTCTTGATATTAGCCAACGCTCTGGGTATGAGCACTTTTTCAAACAAGTTCACACGTATCGAGACTTCTCGAAGCTCTTTTTCAAGCGCTTCTTTTTTCTCTTTCGCAACAGCCACTCTCACTTGTGCAGTAAGCAGATCTTGAAGGCCTTTAACGGCGCTATCTATCCAGAGTGGAGTATCAAAGAGACGGTAAGAAAGAGGCTTGAAAATCACTTTACGAAACTGTGGAATATCCACTCCCGCAATATTTTCGTAGTCCTTATGCACCTTTTCTATCTCAACAGCATCGGGAAGTTTTAACGCTGAGCAGTCGGAGAAAAGAGAGCTAAAGCCTTCAACAAACCCACGTAGCTCATCAAACGCTTTAAGCAGACGCGCAATCTCCAAGCGCGCCTCGCTCACTTCCGCCTGTAACATCGCTTTTTTCAGCTGCAGTGTTGGCAAATACTTGTCCAACTGTCCGAGCCTTGTTTGTTGGTCACGAAGTTCGTTTTTTGTTAACTTGACTTCAGCCATATTAAGCCTCTACTAAAGCGTCTTGGGGCCAGTATTTACTAACCATCGACTGCTTGATTCCCACTTCATTTGACTCAAAACACTCAGCTAATGTCTTCCAACCGAGATCTAAAGCTTCTTCAAGAGTGTAGTTCACTTGCAAGTTCATCATGCGATCTTCGAAAAGAAAGGAGTAGCTTAAAAGCTTTTCGTCCCAGCGAGAGAGCTTAAAGCCCATACCTTGACGCTCACGCGCTTTTTTCGATTCAGCGTAGAGGCGAATCATTGCATTAGCAACATCACCGTGGTCATCGCGCGTTACCTTTCCTATCACGTTCTGTTTAAGTCGTGAGAGTGATCCAAACGGATCGATGCGGCCACTGTGAAGGTAGAACTGTCCTTCGGTAATATAGCCTGTATTATCAGGAATCGGATGTGTGACATCGTCCCCTGGCATCGTTGTCACTGTCAGAACGGTGATCGAGCCACTTCCGTCGATGTCGACTGCCTTTTCGTAACGAGAGGCGAGATCGGAGTAAAGAGAGCCTGGATAGCCACGGTTAGACGGGACTTGGTCCATGGTAATGGCAATTTCTTTAATCGAATCGGCAAAAGAGGTCATATCGGTTAGAAGTACAAGAACATTCTTGTTTTGTGTGGCAAACTTTTCCGCACAAGCAAGTGCCATATCGGGTACGAGCAAGCACTCTACAGCAGGGTCTGTTGCACGATGAATAAACATCACCGTTTTATCCATTGAGCCCGACTGCTCGGCGTTATCGATAAACGCTTGATAGTCATCGAATGTCAAACCCATTCCACCAATAACAACAACATCTGCATCTGTTTGATTCGCAATACGCATTAGAAGCCGGTTGTACGGCTCCCCTGCAACTGAAAAAATTGGAATCTTCTGAGATTTTACAAGCGTGTTGAACACATCAATCATCGGGATATTCGTACGTACAAGCTCTTTTGGAACGATTCGTCGCGTTGGGTTGAATGATGGTGTTCCAATCGCGATATCTTCTCCATTCAAAGCAGGGCCGCGATCAATCGGCTCCCCTGCACCATTGAGGCGTCTTCCCAGAAGATCGTCACCAAAGGATGCTGTCATTTCTCGGCGTAAAAAAGTGACGTGGTCACCAGTTGAGATTCCGCGAGTACTCTCAAAGACCTGAAGTGTTACCTGATCTCCTTCGAAGCGCAATACTGAAGCGTATGTATCCATTCCGTCACTCTTGTCTACCCGTGCCAGCTCACCAAGGCTTACGCCTTCCGCTGTTACAGTGATCAAGTTTCCTCGCATATCGTTAATGCGGTCGTGCACTTTTTTCATTATCGCTCCCTAAATTGTACGTTTCGTGGCGTCTTCAACGGCCTTTTCAACAGCTTGATACAGTTTGTTGTACTCATCAGATTCAAAAGCTGTGAAGTTCATATTTTTAATATCATTTTGTAGATTCAAGAAGAACTGCCGAGCCTCTTCATGCCCTTCAAAATTAAAGGTTGAATCAAAGACAGTTTTAATCAAACGAAAAAGAGGTATCTGCCGGCTCATGGGGCAGTATGCGTCTTCTTTATCGAAAGCGTTTTGCTGAAGGTAGCTGAAATCAAAGAGTTCGGCTTTGAGGTAGGTGATCAAATCATCAATTGAAGTCCCCTCTTCACCCACAACTTCCATTCGCTTACCAATCTCATCGCCATCTTTTAAAAGGCGAGCAGCTGTTACAACAGTTTCTCCCCACCCTTCAATCTCTTCGCTTAAGAGCTCTCCGACCTTGGTAACGTATTTCGACCAAGAGATCAGAGGATCAATCGCTGGATAGCGGCGTGCATCTGAGCGCGCTCGGGAGAGGCCAAGGAATGCACCTACAACAGAGAGTGTTGCTTGTGTTACAGGCTCTTCGAAGTTACCACCAGCTGGTGAGACAGCGCCACCGATCGTTAAAGAGCCTTGTGACTCATCTTTGAGAGAGAGTACACCAGAGCGCTCGTAAAACGCTGCGATTCTGGATGCTAGATACGCTGGGAACGCCTCTTCTCCTGGAATCTCTTCGAGCCTACCTGACATCTCTCGAAGCGCTTGAGCCCATCTGGAAGTCGAATCGGCAAGCATCAAAACATCGAGCCCCATCTGGCGATAGTACTCGGCAATCGTTGTACCCATATATACAGACGCCTCTCGCGCTGCTACTGGCATTGACGATGTGTTACAGATGATCACTGTACGCTCCATCAAAGAGGCGCCGGTGTGAGGATCTGTGAGGTGTGGAAACTCACGCAAAATCTCCACCACTTCCCCTGCTCGCTCACCACATGCTACAACGACGACAATATCGACAGCGGAGAATTTTGAGAGGTGGTGTTGGAGAACTGTTTTTCCGGCTCCAAAGGGTCCTGGAGAGCAAAACGTTCCGCCTTTCATGATTGGAAATTGAGTATCAACGCAGCGCATACCGGTATCCATCATCTTCGATGCACGCACCTTCTCTCCATGCTCGAGCGCCTTTTTCACAGGCCACTTCTGTACCATGGTCACTTCGTGCTCTTTGCCGTTTTTATCTTTAAGGCGTGCAATCACGTGGTCTACATCAAATGAGCCCTCAGAAGATACCCAGGAAACAGTAAATTGCCCATAAAAAGAAAAAGGTACCATCAAACGGTGCTGAAAACGCCCTTCGAGAGTCGTTCCCAAAGTGTCTCCTCGTTCTACAACATCACCAACTGCTGCAACTGGAGTATAGTCCCAATGCTTTTGGCGGTCGATTGGGGGCAGGTAAACACCGCGAGGAAGGAAGAGTCCAGAGCTATCTGCAACAGCCTCTAATGGGTTTTGAAGCCCATCAACAATGGATGTAAGAAGACCGGGCCCAAGTTCAGCTTCGAGAAGCGTTCCGACGAAGCGCACAGGTGTACCTAGCTGGATCCCATTTGTGCTTTCATAGACCTGAACTTTTGCCTCGTCCCCGAGAATCTCAATCACTTCTCCTTTTAGACCAGTTCCTTCAAGATCAATCATCGCCACTTCTCCTTGGCGAATATTACCTTCAAATCG
>JBDQID010000154.1:0-4827 GCA_040264515.1 Chlamydiales bacterium | reverse complement strand
GACGATGAGTTTACTTAAGACCACGGTAGTGGTCGTTTATCTATTTAGCCCAGCAATTTATTGCTGGGAAGGATAGAAAAAATCTATTCAACCGTAGTGGCATCTATCAGGATATCAAAGTTAAAAAAGAAGAGAAGTACCGCTGCCGCGGCACACTATTCTTATTATCTCGCCCCAGCTAAAGTGCTGCCTAAAGAGAGAAACGACCACTACCGTGGTCTTAAGTAAACTCATCGTCTGTCTAAATTCGAGACCGAGCTGTTGTAGGCACAAAAAAAGTGCCAAACTTCAGCCCCAGCACTAAAGTGCTAGGCTAAATTAAGAGTCGAGCTCACGTTAATTTACAACTTTACCCTTACACACCATTGAATGGTGTGTAAGGGTAAAGTTGTAAATTAAACATTGCAAAGCGAATTCAAAAGCAAAAGGTAAGAAATCTAACTATAAGAAGATTAAGAGAGTTTTCAACCTATTAAAAAACTTATGCGATAGAGCGCTTTCACGCCTGATTTTTTTGTTAAAAAATTAGGCGTGAAAGCGCTCTATCGCGTCTTTGCGTTAAAAACGTTTGAGAAGTCTCAAAACTATTGTTATTTAACGAGGACTTCCGCGTTGTAATCGACTTTAACAGCACTGCTGTCATCATCTGTCGAGTACTCACAAACGAAGTCTTGCGCTACAGCTGTTTGAGTATTTGAGAAGGATGATGAATGGGGCCTTCCGGTAGCAGGAGTTAAATTTTCCCAATATTCACTCTTCGAGCGTGCTCGCACCCACGGTTTGGTATGCATTGAGAGATCGAGAGATTTTGAGCTTGCTGGCGGCAGACGGCCTCCACGCTCTTTTTGCAACTCTTCTGACATTGCACGCACGTGATACGGCTCAAAACCGCAGCAACCACCAATGTATCTAACACCAAGCTTCCACGCCTCTCTTGCGTACTGTTTGATTTCAGCTCTTGTGCAAACTCTGGGCTCCAATGCTATGGGGAATTCGGGAAGATCAATAAATCCCTGCTTACTTGCATCTGGAGTTAGAAAAGCGATGGGTTGGCACATTAGATATGGGTTAAGGTTCGCTTTTTTCAGGGCGACCTGCATTTTTTCTATCGACTTGAGACTAATCATGGGATCGAAATGGCAGTTAACACCGACTATATCTGCACCTTGCCTTGCCAGTTCAACAGCACAATCACCAACGGTGTGACCGTCGATGCTTCCTTCTGGATTAATACAAAGGCTTACAGCTGTGGGAATATTTGTTCTCTTACATGACTCTAAGGCCCATAAAGACTCTTCTAAATGCTCGAAGTATTCTGCCACAAAAAAGTTTAGTCCTTCTTGAATGAATAGATCTATTTGCTTCTGAAACTGCGCCTGTACTACTGCTTTTCCTTTGTTTGCAAGGTAGGAAGGTGTTTGGGACATCACACCTGCAACAATAGCATCGCCTTCATTAGCAGCCTCTTTTGCAATACGACATGCGGCAATATTTATTTGGGGTGTTTTATTACCTTTTTTATTGCCTCTATTATCAAGCTTATCTTCTGTTCCATAAAAGGTGAGTGTTTGAAGAACATCAGCTCCTGCTCTCATAAATTCACGATGAAGCTGTAGAACTGCTTCTGGGTGTTCAATACACGCTTCTGGAGTCCATGGTCCGGCTTTCATGTAACCACGTTTCTCTAATGCGAAAAGATAGCCTCCATCTCCAATAACAGGGCCTTTAGCTAATCTATCTAAAATATTGTTGTTTTGCATATTATTTTCCTAATTTTACGCGAAGTTCGTTTTTGGTTTATCCAGTTGCGGAGAAGAGAACTGTGATTTCGTTTCCACCAATTTCTTCCTTTTCGAGTCGCTTATTAAAACGTTTTGCAACTCTATTAAAGAAGCTATCAAGGGTATCTAGTGAGCGTTGAAGTGTTCGTTTGTCCACCCCTTTTTGTTTTTCTAAGAAACGGGATTGTACGTGAATTCGGGTTTGAGAATAAATATTCATCATACTTTGTACATTCCGAATGCTATCTCCCTTATCAACAACTTCCATTGAAGCGTAGAGTAGGCCAAGAGCTGTGTTAACTCTTCCTACATCTGTTGCAGCTTCTACTTTCAATGGTTTTCTTCCGTTGAGAGTTTTTTCTATTCTCTCCCAAAGTTGATCAATTTCAGAACCTTTTAAAGAGAGCATTTGCTGTGATACGCTTCCTGCTATATTTAGTGCCCCAGCAGCGCCTCCACCTTCATTTAGTTGAATTTTTTTAAATATTTTTTCAGCATCATCCATAGCAGCAGGTCGTAAGAAATCCTGAAAATTCTTAGGCGTTGTGGGCCCTGTATAAATATTGAAAACCATTACATATCCCCATTTGTAAACGATTGTTCTTCATCTGTTTGACTCTCTTCTTCTACAAGATTTGCTATACGAAGAAAGTCTCTACTAAAAAGTCCTCTTTCCTGTTCAATCTTTCGAAGTAAGAGTTCTTTACAAGAGTACGGTAAGATTTGATAATCTAGAAGAGAGATCTCTTCTTTAGAGAGTTCCCCTAGTACAGAGGCATCTACAACGATACGGACTTCATCATCAGTTTCAAAAACAGTATTGTCGATTTGAAGGGGTGTAGGATCGTCCATGGCTGCAATGAGTTTATTTTTTAAAGCTCTACCCAAATATCCTTTAAGGTTTAAGGAGGCTAAGTATTTGTTAGGTACAACTCTTTCTAGATCTGCAAAAGTGATACGAGAAGGAAGTGTAAGCTGGGTATCGATGCAAGAGGTAATTGCAAGATTTGGAGTGCCGCTTTCTTCAATGATAAGTTCTTGAAGATAGCGCTCCCAGACAGCATTTCTGGAAGGAGGAGTTACGATGAGGAGAGAGGAGGGAGAGGTTGGCTTCCAAAAGCTATTAAACGTCTCTTCTTTAATCAAATTATATTCATCATCTACGCGCATCCAAACAGCAAGGTCTGCGTCGTCAAAGAGTGCTGTTGCGGAGATATATCGTCTTGATAACGTCTGTAAGCCTTCTTGATCATCCGAAGCTAGAAGAAATGCTAATTTTAATGGCATGGTTTTTTCTGGAGGATATATTAAGCCGTAGGCGGTTCCCTCCTTATCATCAACAGGCAAATAATTTGCGCTTTCTTCTAATACGGGTTCTAGATACGAAGACTTACCTATAAGAATCGTTCGGTGCGGTGGAAGCGCTTTTGGGTGGTATTTGGAAAGAGGAATAACAGGTAGTTTTGCATTAAGGGTAGGAAAGCCATAGAATGCCAATGTTGAAAAAGTTTGAGCAAGCTGTGACGCTTCTCGAAGATAGTCATCTGTGGCATTTGAGTCTTGATAAACAATATAAACCCGTTCATTACGAAAGAAGTTTAAAAGTCCTCCGGGAACTTGAATTTTACTTTTCCAATAACTCCCCTCTTCTTCTAAAAACTTTACCTTTATTTGAGAGGAGTCCGGGAGAGGAAAGCTTGTATGATTCAAGCGAATTTTTTTAACTCCTTCGGGAAAGCCTAATAGTTTTGAGCGGGTAATTTCCACTCCTGTCACGTTGGGGGCATTGATAATAAGTTCTTGATCATCTACTAGGGCAGAGAGCTTTACAGGGTCCTTTTCCGTTCGTTTTGTAAGGACTTTCAGCCAAGAGTTCACTTCTGCATGTTGGTAATCTTCAAACGTATACGGCTCTATCCGAGAGTTATCTATTTGCTGTTCTTTCAACAAATTAATCGCTTTAGATAAGCCCCCATTTATCGCTACGGCGTGAGCGTTACCTCGGGCTTGAAGGCGTTTGATAAGTTTATTTCCTCCCCATGGAGAAGCAAAGGAGTCTTGCTTTGAGCTAAAATGAACAACAGGGAATTTATCAAGATTGGGAAGGTCTAATCCTAGACGGCTAGCGGAAAAAGCGATCCCTGAAAAAGAGCCTCTGTAATGATTAGCAAAGAGAAGTGCTGCATCTGCGGTTTTTCCTATTCCAACAAGATATTTTGGAAACTGTTTTAAGTGAGGATAGACTGTGAGAAGTTCATCGACAAGAAGCCAGAAGTCGCCTTCTGCCAAAAGCTGATAGTTCATATTTGGGCGTGAAGGAATGGTAACGACCCACGCTCCTGTTTTTGAGTAATCTTCTTTATAGAGATCAGAGTCACCAAGGAGTAAAAAAAGTGAAGAACTCTCTCTTGGCTCTTCTGGAGCGCGTACGCTGTACTCCAAAGGAAAGGAGTCGTAGCGGCTAGTATAGCGAAAAAAGAGCTGGGTCGAAGGAATGATTGGAAACGCTTCTGGCTGCTGTTCTAGCTGTGTTAGTACATGCTGCATTGCTGTGACATCTTTGATATTTTGAAGAAAGGAGTTGTCTACTCTTTCTAGAAGATGAGGGGGAAGATTTTGAAAGCTGCTTTCCAAACTTCCTTTAAGACGTTCAGGATCTAAGGGTTTTGCTTTTTTTACAACAACTACAGGTGTAGCAGGAACTAATTCTGCTTCTGGAGTAGAAGATACTTTTGTAAATTTTGGATTAGAAGATAGCGGTTTGGGTTGAACGGATTTCGAGGCCGCAGTGCAGGATAGCAGAAAAAAGCTAAGAAATAACAGCGCTTCTCTTTTCATCTCATGTCCTCTCCATCAGTTACCAGATCTCTGCTTCTGCATCATAGTTTTTCCCTTCTTTTTTTAACAGAGTGTAAGCAATTAGTATCAAAAAATATTTCACCAAGGGAGTTTCATGAATGATTTTGAACGAGTTTTAGACCTCACCGATCCAGTTAAACTTTCTGGGATTTTTCACACTGCTTTCAAAAATTTAAATAACAATGAT
>JBDQID010000153.1:0-4830 GCA_040264515.1 Chlamydiales bacterium | reverse complement strand
GTTGAGAATTTCGAACTCTTCAATAGCGCGCTTTGCTGTTTGGCGAAAACTCCACTGAATTCCTTCAGAAAAACGATCCGGATGAAACCAGCGCTCTTCGTCGTGCCCTTCCTCTTTTCTAGGATCGCGATAAAGGCTAGAGAGCATTACATAAGCGTTTGCAAGCGTTGCATGCACCTCTAAATTCGTAGGTTCACACTTTACAAGCTTAATATGCTCTTCTATCGACTGTTGCAAGAGAAGCTCCCTCATACGGTGAATATCTTCCCAATGCCACCAACAGCTAAACTTCTCCATTGTCGAAGAAAAGGCGTCTAGCCATTCCGGTGGGCGATATAAGGCGTATTCCTTTCTCTGTAAGCTCGCAGCAAATTTACTCACAGCGCCGGCAAGTGCCAAATGATGCTCTGGAATACCTTCTTGATACATAAGAAGATCTTTACACGTCTGCACGTACTGATCACAAAACTCTATAAACTGTTCTGGCTTTCGGGCTTGAAAATAGAGGCGCAGCACAAAATAAGAAAAAATTGTAAGAAAAAGAAGTGCTAAGCT
Organism: Chlamydiales bacterium; assembly: GCA_040264515.1. GTDB lineage: Bacteria > Chlamydiota > Chlamydiia > Chlamydiales > JBDQID01 > JBDQID01. The sequence goes on along the minus strand of JBDQID010000153.1, from coordinate 4,275 downwards.
TACCGCTAAAACCGACGATTTTGCTAAAAAAGTAAAAAACATGATAAAAAAAGCAAATTCGATAAAAGCGAGAAGAAAAAAAGCTAAATTAAAGATTACAAAGGAGCGTATCAAAGAAAAAAATTTGTGACGTCCAGGCTCACACAGTTTATTGATCTGCTCGTTAAAATTTTCTTTGTCAAAATTTAGAAGTTCTTCAACCTTCAAGTGTGATGTTGTCACGATGTTAAGCCTTTATTACACACCAATTCCTCCGTCATTAGATACCATTTTTCAATTAAGTTTTCAACGAGAAAAACACAATTCCCGAAATGAAATTATTTGAATGTTTCCATTTCGGGAATTCCTGTTAAAATATTAAATGATGGTTCCATATGTTAGCTTACGAATGTCATAACCAAGAGCTGCAAACAGCCCCTTGTTCTCTTTAATTGCATCTAAGAGTGGCTGATAGATATCACCATGGGGATTTTTCAACATAGCGCCTCCATCAAAATCCGCTAAGACGTGAGCCACCTCGAGCTGTCTACGAGCATTTTTAACTGAGGTGCCTCCAAAATCCCCTTCTCCATTATTCTCAGGAGCAAGAGAGGCTATTGAGAGGTTTGTACCCCACTTTCCTTGCGTAGAGTGTACTGCCCAATGCCAAAACGTTACCATAAAAATAGCGTGACGGCAAAACTGCTTTAAGCGCTCCATATCTCCCTCTAGCGGCTTATCCTTTGAAAGAGTGATTGGACGCACAGCGCGCACATCCCCATTTATCGTAACTCTTCCTGGAAAATTCGGATCATCGATCTCACTGCTATCATCCCATGCTGACATATCAGCTTGCCCCTCCCATGGGCGATGTGGAAGGCTATGCTCAACGAGTGATTTCGACATGTAGTAAATTTCGTACCACCGCTTTTCAATCTCTTCTTGATTCTCGTTAAAAAAGCGATCAACGACGCCGCAAAGCAGATCCCAATACACATTTTCTGCTTTGGCAAAACGGTGATTTTCATTAACAGGCGCTCTTGGCTTAAAGTTTGAATAGCACATGCCACCGAGTACATCTTTAAGAGAATCTATGATACTACCAGCTTTGAGTCCAGAGACATTAAGGATACCTTCTGGGCCAAAAATATCAGAGACTCCCATTCGGTTAATTTCTAAAACCTCTCTTAAATGCGGGGCAAGAAGAGCCTTAATTGGATTTTTATTAACAGTACGAAAGAGTGCCATAGCGGCCTGTCCGCTCCAGATATGTCCCATTCCCAAATGAGAGACAACTTCTCCTTTTACAATCGCTGCGCTATTGAAGAGGAAGAGAGCGCGCTCAAAACCTTCATCTCCGAATCGATACACTTTCGCATCTTGATCTCTAAATTTTACAACAACTTCCTTTGCATCAAGTAGCTCTCCATCCTTTTCTAAAGTAAGTTTTACGTTGGGTAGTTGTGGAGATTCGTCTAGCTCATAGCGATCCCAATTGATATCTACAACAAGCGCGTCCTCTTCTTCTCCTTTTAAAAAGTTACAAGGGTAGAGTCCATTTAAGAGGAGTTCGCTTGTTGTCTCAGAGTCCAAAGTCAGCTCAGGATTATCGACACCGAAGAGGTTTTGAACTCCGGCAACGGTCGGAGCACCCCAAAAGTTCAGAAGAAAGCTTTTCAACCTCTCATCAATTGCGGCTCGGATAAGATGAAAATAGTACGTGATGGCCCACTGTTGAGGTCTTCTTGCATACTGCTCTGGCTGCTGAAGATCGGGAAAACCTGATTGATATTCGTACAGATTTACTTTTCTATTTCGAATATCTAATGAATGGCTATTACGCATCAGAGGCGCTTTAAAATGATCGACCTCTCTTTTCCCTGTGACAACTTTTCCAAAAAAGTTCTTTCCAGGGAGAGTCTCTTCAAAAACTTTAAAAATAATATTGGTCTGCTTTGAAAAGGGTAGCCAAGACCAGCGAATACCAACTTTAAGCTCCCCTTTCTCATTCGTTTCCCACTCCCCAAAATAAAAGTTCATAAACCACATTTCTGCATACACTTGAACTTTTTGATGAGTGACTGGATCTCCGTTAGTATGACTTAATTTACCAGTGATACTGTGTGTTTTACTTTCAAAACCACAAAAATAGCTAGATTGAGCGTAAGCTCTTTCAACAGTTATAGACATATTTTCCCCACTCTTCCACTTAAGAACTCAAATCTTTGTTTAACAAATTCAAATATTTATTTAACGAATTCTTTGCATTCGGAAGAGATTCCTCAGAAAAATAGAGCTGTTGTTGAGCTACTGCACATGTGCTAGCGCAGTGTATATTTCTTTATCCTATAGATAGTAAAGCGATGTTCTCGAGGTGACGCGTATGAGGAAATTGATCAACCGGCTGAACCGTCTTCAAGGTGTATCCATGTGTGGCAAGCTCTGCTATATTCTCAGCTTGCGTTACTGGATTACAAGAGATGTAAAGGATTTGCTCTGGCTTTAGCTCTACAATATGCGTAATAGCCTCAGGGCTCAGACCCATACGTGGAGGATCCACGATGACAGTGTGAGCTGATACAAAAGCTGGATCTTCTTTGTGCTCTTTTAGAACTTTACCAACATCGCCTGTAATCACTTCCATATTTGCTATGTGATTTGCTTTTATATTTTCTCGAGCATCAAGTGAGGATTCAGCTGAGAGCTCTATTCCAATTACCTGCTTTGCGCTCTTTGCAGCTAACATGCCCAAGGTTCCTGTACCACAGTAAAGGTCGTAGATCACAGCGTTATCAGGGATATTGGCCATCTGTAGAGCGAGCTCGTAAAATTTTTCAGCTTGTAAGGTATTGGGCTGAAAAAATGCTGAAGGGCTAATATTTAAAGAGAGACTTTGATCTCGAAGATGTAACTTCTCCTCCATACATTCCGGACCGTAAAGATGCATTTCATAAAATTGAGTCGGCTGCCCTTTTTTTACCTGCTGGATACGCAAGTAAATACTCAGAGTTCCTTCAAGGGCTCCATTCATCGCTTCGATAAAGCTTTTAATTTGCTCTTGAGCCAATGCATATTCTGGATTCCCAGAAACAGTTAACATGATAAGACGACCGCTCGTGTGTTTGCCTTCACGAAGGGTTAAAGTACGAAGTGCACCTTCATCTTTCATCGAGTGATACGCGTTAATTTCGCTTTTTTCCCACCAGCTACGAGCTGCCACTAAAGCGTCTGTGAACCATCCATCAACAAGGTGGCACTCTTCTAGATCAACGACCTTGCCTCGACCCCTTGCCATCATCAGCCCAAGAAAACGCGTGCCTTTCGCATTCATCGAAAAGGAGAATTCCATTTTATTGCGATAAGCCCACGGGAGATCACATGGTAGAATAGGTTTAATTGGAGCTGTAAATTCTGAAAAGAGCTCTTTTACAAGCTCTTCTTTTTTACTAAGCTGACTCTCGTAGGGCAAATGCTGCCAAAGACAGCCACCACAGCTTCCAAAATGCTTGCAACGCGGGGTCGCTCTTTGAGGAGATTTGGTAATGAATTCTAAGAGTTGAGACTGATATAGACCACGGCGCTTACTAAGCAGACGCGCGCGTACGACATCACCTGGAACCGTGTACATCACTTCAACTTGTGAAGCCTCGTAAGAGCCAGAACCGTAACCATCTTTAGTCCAGCTATCAATTTCAACAACAGCTTCAATCTCTTTTTTTCTTCGTCTACCCATTAGCCCTTACCGTAAAAAATTGCAACAATAATGGATAGAGATCGATTAATTTAAAAGAAGAAAGTCTCAAAAGAATCAGTAATTCCCAGAATAAAATCATTTAAATATTTTCAAGGCGAAGAGAGAATAGAATTAAAAACAGAACTTCTACACTCCCACCTCTCCGCGTTAAAAATATATACCAAGATTGGCCATAGGTTTGGATTTCTTCCCAATCTTGCTATCGTTAGAACGAAGAGGATTTTTGAGAATGCCTCTAAGCTGTTATTTTTTGTTAAAGGAGTGGCACTGGGGGCACTGTGAGACCGACTTGAATACGTCTTCTAGATAATTGTGGCTGCAGTACTGACAGTTACAGAGGCGTTGATCGTAGGGCACGAGCTTTCTTTTATTCTGACGGATCGTGCTATATAGCCAAATAAAAAACAGACTGCCAAGCGTTAGAGCCAAGTAACACATAAAGACGGCGGGTAGAGTTAATTTAATCATTTATCCATCTCCGCTTCTACTACATTTTCGATATTATTTTCTCCGGAACCAAATAAAGAGAAAAGAATTTCAAC
>JBDQID010000152.1:0-4863 GCA_040264515.1 Chlamydiales bacterium | reverse complement strand
CCCTTTGGTCACCCGAGGCTTTGATCAATCGTCCTACGGACTCGCTCTTTACCTCATCTTTTCTCTAATTATCGTTTATAAGTGTCTATGGCATACTTTCTTTCAAAAAAAGCCATTTTAAAGGTGGTCTAAACTGTTTTTACCTAATTAAAGATGTGGGTAATGCTAAGCACTAAAGTGCTAGGCTAAATTAGGAGTCGAGCTCACGTATAACCTATACTATTGCACTTTCAAGCCTTCAGCCTGATCTTAAATGAAGTCTCACAACCACTTTAAAAGGAGATGAGCTTCTTCTTTACTTGCTCCAGTTGGCTTTCTGTCTGTTCTAAAATGGTGCGCTGTTTTTCTACTAAAGATTTTGGCGCACGTGCGATAAAGTCTTGGTTTTGCAGCTGAGCGCGCGCTCTTTCTAAGGTTTTGAGAAGTTTTTCTCGCTCTTTTTCTAAGCGCACTTTTTCTTTTTCACGGAATTCATCTGGCAGTGGAATGATAATCTTAATATCCTCAACAACGCCTATAGATGAAAAAGAAAGCTTGGGTTCATCACTGCTTATGATCAATTTATCGACTTTGACTAAAGCGGAGATGATATTTTGATTTTCTTGAACCGTAGAAAGAGCTTTTTCTTCTCCAACAACATAGATATCTGTTCTTACAGAAGGGGGCAGGTTCATCTCTCCGCGAATATTGCGAATGGTGTAGACAGCCTCTTCAATAAAGGCGAATGTCTTGTTGACTTCTTCGTTCAGATCACTTTTACGGATGAGTGTTGGGTATGGAGATTTGATACAAGAGTTCGAGTTGAGTGCCTCTATTGTGGCAGCTGTGTATGGATCGACACGGTTAACGGAGTGAAGATTTGGTAAACGCTTCTTTAAGAGTTGGAAGATCTCTTCTGTAATGAAGGGAGCCATTGGGTGCATTAGTCGAAGAGCGTTGCAGAGAACGATCACTAGTAGTTTCTGCTTGTTTTCTCGGACTTTTGGAGTTCCAACTTTTCCAAAGAGGAAAGGTTTATTGATCTCTACATAATAGGCACAAAACTCCTTCCAAAAGAAGTCGTAGGCAGCTGTTGCAGATTGATCGAATGTGAAGTTTTCTAGCATTCCATTTACTTGTTCGATCGTTGCATTGAGAGTTGAGAGGATCCATCGGTCTTCTAGAGTAAATAGAGACTCATCTAGTCCTTTGTTAAACGCCTCTGCTGTAAGTGGAGCGTCACCATCCAAATTCATGAAAACAAAGCGAGAGCCGTTCCATATTTTGTTGGCAAAATTCTTAAACTCTTCAAAGCGGCGGCGATCGAGATCTATTTGGGGTGCCTGTGTTGCACTGGCACAAAGAGCCATGCGCATCGCATCGGTTCCGTACTCATCGATAATTTCTAGTGGATCGATGATGTTCCCTTTGGATTTTGACATTTTCTCCCACTTGGAGTGAACACCTTTTGGAGGTGCCTTTCCAAGGTCGAACTCTTTTCTTTCTTTTTCATTGCAGTAGGTGACACCTCCGCCTTCGGCATCTCTCCAGTAAGATTTACCGTAAATAAGGCCGTGGAGATAAACTTTGGGGAAGGGGACTTTATCAAAGACGTATTTGCCCATAAGGATCATACGAGCAACCCAGAAAAAGAGGATGTCATGTCCTGTGATAAGTACGTTATTAGGATAAAAGCGGTCTAATTCCGCGCTTTTTTCAGGCCAACCGAGAGCTGAAAAGGGCCAGAGGGCGGATGAGAACCAAGTGTCGAGTACATCGCTATCTTGTTCCCATTTTTCGGGGTTTGCTTTGACTTCTTCGGGAATGCCTTCGCCGTCGAAGCAGATGACCTCTTCTGGGTTTTCTTTGTTGTACCAAATGGGAATACGGTGTCCCCACCAAAGTTGGCGGCTAATGCACCAGTCGCGCAGGTTGTCGATCCAGTGGAAATAGGTGCTCTCCCAGTTCTTTGGAACGATTTCTACATCGCTTTCATGGATGGCAGCTTTTAAGATTTTGCCGAATTTTTCCATTTTTACAAACCACTGCTTGGAAAGGCAAGGCTCAATAATGGCTTTAGAGCGGTAAGAGACGCCAACACGGAGGGTGTGTGGCTCAATTTTTTCAATAAGCCCTTGGTCTTTCATGCGATCTACAACGGCTTTGCGGCCGTTTTGCATTGTCATGCCTTGGAATTTACCGCCGTTTTCGTTAATACGGCCGTCAGGGGTCATGATGTTAATAAAGGGTAGGTCGTGGGAGAGGCCTATTTGATAATCGTTTGGATCGTGAGCGGGGGTGACTTTGACCATTCCTGTACCGAATTCAGGATCTACATGATTATCGGCAATGATTGGAATTTCACGGTGGACAAGAGGGAGTGTAACGGTTTTGCCGATGAGGTGTGCGAATCTGTCATCTTTTGGAGATACAGCAATGGCAGTATCGCCTAGCATTGTTTCCGGTCTTGTCGTTGCAATTGTTATATGTCCTGTTCCGTCGGTGAGGGGATATTTAAAGTACCAGAGGCTAGAGAGGCGTTCTTCATACTCGACTTCGTCATCGGCAAGTGCTGTTTGTGTTGCAGGATCCCAGTTAACGAGGTAGTCACCACGGTAAATGAGTCCTTCGTCATAGAGTTTCTTAAAGATGACGCGTACAGCTTTATTGCACTGCTCGTCCATGGTAAAGCGCTGACGGTCCCAGTCGCAAGAACAACCCAAGTGTTTGAGCTGGTCGATAATACGGCTCTCGTTGTTCTTTTTCCACTGCCATATGTGGGAGATGAACTCTCCGCGGTCAAAGTCAACTCGGCGTTTGCCCGTTGTGGCAATAAGATGTCTTTCGACAACAGTCTGTGTTGCAATGCCTGCGTGGTCAGTTCCTGGAACCCAGAGCGTTTCAAAGCCGCGCATGCGCTTCCAGCGGACTAAGATGTCTTGGAGCACGTTGCAAAGAGCATGTCCCATATGCAGGGTACCCGTTACGTTTGGGGGAGGAATTACGATGCTAAAAGGTGTTGCTTTAGATGATGGGTCAGCGGAGAAAAGGGAGTTCTTTTCCCAGAAGTGGTACCATTTAGATTCAATGTGCTTTGGTTCATAAGCTGTTGGAAGTTCCATCTGTTCCATTTGCTTCATCCTTAAATTTAGATCGATAAAGAGATAAATATAGCAAAGTTTCCAAAAAATGTCAGGCGTTCTTTTTTCTCTTTAGCAATTCTCAGAATGAAATTATTTGAACGTTTCCAACGCGGAGCTCCTTTGCTGACTTCTTTTAAGTTCAAATTCATCATAGGGACTGCGCGTTAATTTTTTACGAAGATTTATCTAAAAAACAGAGTGGTGATCCTAACAATATCTTTAAACTGTATTTGCACTATCTTAATTTAGAATTGTTATAATATTTATAATAATACATAAAACAAACTATGTAGTAAGGTAATTATGAAGTTAGGTGTTAGTTATAGCACTCCTTTAAGCTCTAATCGAAGTTACATGCGCGCTTGGGCTACGCAAGAGAAGAGGCGAAAGAAGCGGGCTAAGGATATTTTTTCAAGAAAAATATTGAGCCGCTCTGCTGAAGATTCTCGTGAAAAAAAGCCATCGCTCAGGGACAAGATTGATTACGCAGTAACGTCTCTTAATATCTCCAGAAGTGCAGTTTCTTTTCTAGAAGGGCTGTTTCATGCAGGAGAGTCGCCTCATGTATCTCCTGTTGAAGGTGCTAGAGTCGTTTCAGTTTTAGCTGTTCCTTATAAAGTCTCAGATCTTTGTGGAGAAGTTAAAGAGGCTAAGAAAGAGTGGGTGCGTGGAAGGTGGAAAAAGATGGTGGGGGCTATGAAGAAAGTGGCCTTTGCAGCACTTTCTCTTTTGGGAACGATTGGGGCTATATTTAAAGGTATGAAAAGTATCCTTACGAATACGAGTGTTGTTGCTGTAAGTGGATCTGCTAAGTGGGTTCCTGTTATTGGAACTGTCTTGACGATCTGTTCAGGACTTGCTCTTCCGTTTGTGCTTTATCGAATGTATCAGAGTCATAAGCTTACACGACTAATGAGTTCGATTTCAGCACCGTATCAAAAAGAGCTTTCTGAACTGAAAAAACGATCTCCTGACATCGCTCTTTTACACGCTCGAAGAAGGCGTGAAGAAATTCAAAAAAATGCCATAAGGTCGGTTCTTACAGAATTAAATAAAAATCATAATGAGCATCGTTCTAAATACATTGGAAAGGCTTTAAAGAAACTGCGGGGGAAATCTCAGAAGCAACTCGATAAAAAATTAGAAAAACAGAAGAAGATTGATGTTGAAGCTATGTTACAAAACATGATGAATGTTCTTGATGTAACAAAAAAAGTTCTAAAGAAAGAAAAAGATCCTTCGTTAAAAGGTAGAATAGAATTCATTACAGCAAAACGAAAGGAAATTCGCTCAATTCAAATCAAAGTTTATAAAAAAGACGGCTTATCTCAAGTTCGAAACGAGTTAGAGAAGCTGGGGTTGAAAAAAGCAAGCCAGAAATTTGAAGAGATTGTAGCATCTCGAGTAACTTGTGAAAATCTTGCTAAAGCAGATTCATTGAGTTTGGATGAGCAGGAGAAGTTGATTGCTACGTTGGGTGAAAAAAAGGCGAGTTGTTGGAGTGTTGCTGTAGCTCTTCCGTTTAAAGGTGAGGTTTTTTCTCAATTGTTAAAAGATATCGATTCTCCAAAAGGATATGAAAAAGCGAGAAAATTCGTTACTAACCTTCGCTACAAGGCGAATCATGCTAAAAACACACGTATTGTTTCAGCTGTGGGAACAGTTCTTGCAATTGTAGCGTTTGTTGCAGCTACGTTCTTTACAGGTGGTGCGACGATTCCAATAGCGATCTCTCTTTGGG
>JBDQID010000151.1:0-4871 GCA_040264515.1 Chlamydiales bacterium | reverse complement strand
AAATGCCAAGCCGTCATTGGAAGTTAAGTCTCGCCGTATTGGTGGAGCTACCTACCAAGTTCCAATCGAAATTGCTCCAGATCGCCGAACATCTCTTGCTATGCGCTGGATTATCGGTAACTCACGCAGTAAAGCTGGACGTTCTATGGCAGAAGGCCTGGGAACAGAACTTGCTGATTGTTATAACAATCAAGGCACGACAATTAAGAAAAAAGATGACACTCACCGTATGGCCGAAGCTAACAAAGCTTTTGCTCACTACAAATGGTAAGAGGAAAAGTAAGTTATGCCACGTTCAACCAAAGAAAAACTTGAGAATGTACGTAATATCGGCATCATGGCTCACATCGATGCTGGTAAGACAACGACAACTGAGCGTATTCTTTACTATACCGGAAGAGCTCATCGCATTGGTGAAGTGCATGATGGCGCAGCTACTATGGACTGGATGGAGCAAGAGCAGGAAAGAGGTATTACCATTACTTCTGCTGCTACCACAGTCTTTTGGGGTGATTGCAAAATCAACATCATCGATACTCCAGGACACGTTGACTTCACTATTGAAGTTGAGCGTTCCTTGCGCGTTCTCGACGGCTCTGTAGCTGTCTTTGACGCTGTATCCGGAGTAGAGCCTCAGTCTGAAACTGTTTGGCGTCAAGCTGACCGTTATGAAGTTCCACGTATTGCTTTTGTCAATAAGATGGACCGTATGGGAGCTGACTTCTTTGCAGCTGTCGAGTCAATGCAAGAAAAACTGGGAGCCCACGCTGTACCTGTTCACTGCCCAATTGGTGCAGAATCAGAATTTGAAGGCATGGTGGACTTGGTTTCAATGAAGGCTTTTGTCTTTAAGGATGAGACTCTTGGAGCTGAGTGGGATGTTACTGATATTCCAGAAGATCTTAAAGAGAAGTGTGCGCAGATGCGTACGGTGCTTCTTGATGAGCTTGCTACATTAGATGGTACTGATGAAGAGTTCATGATGAAGGTTTTGGAAGATCCTGACTCTTTGACAGAAGAAGAGATCCACGCTGTCATCCGTAAGAGTGTATGTGGAAATCGCATTAACCCTGTTCTTTGTGGTTCAGCCTTTAAGAACAAAGGTGTGCAGCAGCTCTTAGACGCTGTTATTGCTTGGATGCCATCTCCTCTTGATCGTGGATCTGTTCAAGGTGTTAACATGAACACTGATGAAGAGTTCGCAGTTCAGCCTGAAGATGACGGGCCACTTGCAATTCTTGCATTTAAAATCATGACAGACCCCTACGTTGGACGTCTGACATTTGCCCGTATTTACAGTGGAACTTTAACGAAAGGTCAGTACCTGATCAATACATCAAAAGAGAAGAAAGAGCGTGTTACACGTCTTCTTGAGATGCATGCGAACAATCGTGTTGATAAAAATGAGTTCTTTACAGGTGATATCGTTGCTTGTATCGGTTTGAAAAACACTACAACGGGTGATACTCTTTGTGCAGAAGGCACACCGCTTATTCTCGAGAAGATGGACTTCCCTGAGCCTGTTATTGAAATGGCAATTGAGCCAAAGTCGAAAGAAGACCGTGAAAAGCTTTCTATCGCACTTGGAGCTCTTTCAGAGGAAGACCCAACTTTCCGTGTGACATCTGACAATGAAACTGGACAAACAATTATCGCTGGTATGGGAGAGCTTCACCTAGAAGTACTTCGCGACCGTATGATTCGTGAGTTTAAAGTCGAAGCGAATGTTGGTAAACCACAAGTTGCTTACAAAGAGACTATTTCCAAGCCAGGAAAAGCTGACACTAAGTTTGTCAAGCAGTCTGGTGGTCGTGGTCAGTATGCTCACGTTGTTCTTGAAATCGAGCCTAATGAGCCTGGTAAAGGGAACGAAGTTGAGAGTAAGATCGTTGGTGGTGTTATTCCAAAAGAATTCATCCCAGCTGTTATCAAAGGTGTTCACGAAGGTCTTGATACCGGTGTTCTTGCTGGCTACAACATGGTCGACGTCAAGGTACGCATCGTCTTTGGTTCTTATCACGAAGTAGATTCGAGTGATATGGCCTTTAAGATTTGCGGATCGATGGCTGTTAAGGAAGCTGCAAGAAGCTGTAAGGCTGTTGTTCTTGAACCGATAATGAACGTAACGGTAACGACACCTGAAGATTATATGGGTGATGTTATTGGAGATCTTAACAGACGTCGTGGCCGTATTATGGGTCAGGAGACTGCGAAGAAAATTGTAACTATCACATCTGAAGTTCCATTGAGCGAGATGTTTGGTTACTCTACAACATTGCGTTCTTTAAGCTCAGGAAGAGCAACTTATGTTATGGAGCCCGGCAAGTTTGAGCGTGTTCCTGCTAAGATTCAAGAAGAAATTATTAAGAAATAGGTAATACTGATCATGGTTACAACAAAGAAGCAAGTTCGACAAAGAATTCGGATTCGCCTTAAAGGGTACGATCAAAGAGTACTGGACTTAGCGACTGCGGACATCGTAGAAGCTGCAAAGCGCACGGGTGCGCGTGTTGCAGGTCCTATTCCTTTGAAGACCAGAACCGAAAAAGTTACCGTTCTACGTTCTCCTCACGTTGACAGAAAGTCACGCGAGCAGTTCGAGCAAAGAACGCATCAAAGACTTTTGGAGATTTTGGATCCTACAGCGAAGACAATTGACAAGCTGAAGACGTTAACGTTGCCAGCTGGTGTCGACATTAAGATTAAGGCTTAACCCGCCTGTGCAGTAGATCGGAAGGTCTACTGCCTTTTTTTTGTCCTCGTAGCTCAGCTGGATAGAGCAATTGCCTCCTAAGCAATAGGTCGTGCGTTCGAATCGCGCCGGGGACACTTTCAATCAAGTTTGTGTTGTTTTTCTTCTTCTCGAGAAGAAATTGCCTAAATCCCCTAATGGATTCATGCTGGCATCTTTCATTCTTAAATAGCTACCAAGGAAGAGCCTTCTTGCGGTAACTTCGTAGCTTTTATTTTTCGCATCACTTAAAATTTCTTCCATGCTTTTTGCCTCCCAACTATCAAGAAGAGCGTCTCTTTGAGCGAGTGGGGTTTCGTTAAACTCTTTGATCATTTCTTGGAGCTCTGTTGCATTGTGTACATCGTCTAGGCTAACAATACCTCCGCTCACATGCGGGTTTTCTTTGAGTTTTGTTTTCAGAAGATCGTCGACAAGGCTATTAATCACTTCTTGTGTGCCCCCTTGATTGAAAGGCAGCATATTTGTAGCCACTTGAAAAGAGGTGTCGACGAAATGGGCATGATGGTTAGTTTTATCGAATGTTTTATCGAGATCTTCTATAACTTCTTGAAATTGCCATCGAGCTCTCCATGAAGTACCAACTTTTGTGTGCTCTTTCCACCGCCCATACCAAAGGTCTCCGATATTTCTTTCATCGTATTGTAGAAAGATTCTATCTCCACGATCATAGAGTTCTCCTAGTGTGTAATGACGAATATCGCTCTTTGAGAAGTTTAGTAAATGATCGATACCGCTTTCTTTAAATAGGTTGTCTAGGTCTTCCATCTCAAAAGCTTCACTTGTCGCAAAATTAAGAAGAATCATTTTTCCGCTATCACCTTCGAGCTTAGTTTTTAGGGATTGCAAGACATCTTTTGCACTCCCAAGAGGAATACCGTTTGTGTGTTGTGTTACGATTTCGCCTGTTTCTTTATCTATGCGTATTTCATAATCGAGAGCTGTAACGTTGTGATCAGAAAAGTTGTCTGTAATATTACTGTCTTGATTACTTAGGAATTGAGAGATAAAGTAGCCGTCAGCCGGAGCGTAAGGAGTGTCTGCAGAGTGGAGTGTCTGCAGAGTGGAGTGTGTTATGAGCATTGAGCCATAGAACTTCATGAAAGTGGCGATTACGAATATCTTGTCCGTTGATAAGTTGTATGTCGCTATTTTCGATTGGGGCCTCACTCTTCATTGAAAGAGCTATTTCTTCTGTAAGTTCACTAAATGGGTTGTCGATAAAGAGAGTGAATAGAAGGCGGGTGATGTGAAAGGTCCAAAATTCGACTTGTCTTAGAGCTTCAGCGACGATTTTGCTCTTTTTTGTACCGGGTTTCATTCTTTTGGTAATAGCGAGGCTCAAGTTATTTGTGAGTTTCAGCATGATGCCACCGGCAAGATTTCCGAGCGGGTTCATGATCCATCCAATGCTATTCATACTAACACTCATTCGCTTCATCCACTTTTGGATGAAGGCGTCTCGCTTCTGTTCGGGGATTTTTTTCTTTGCGTAGAGTTTGATGGAAGCTTTGAACGCTTTTGTAAGAAGAGGAGGGCCTAGAATGAGGGCAGCAGAGATTGCGATGCCTGCGGGAGGGCAGATAATAATGATAGGTAGGCAAGTAATGATAACTTTTACTGAAGTAAAGAGAAAGGCTAAGCTTTTATTGACTTTGCCAGTGTGAATATTGTGTACTCTTTGGTGATGTTTGGAAAAGCGATTGCCAATCCAGCTGACGCTTCGTTTGAGTTTACTTGGCTTTGGAGTATCATCTTTTAAGTAGTGGTGGTATTTGGCATGGGCAACCTCTTTGCTCGTCTCCTCAGGAGAGAGCAGTGATTGCAGGCAGGGGGAAATAGGAGCACTGTTTACATTATTCAATAGCAAAACCTTTTTTTATTATTGTATTATGTAATTATTAACTAATAATAAAGGTTCTGTCTTTGTTTAGTTAAGATGTAGTGTGAAATTTGGGTTATAAGGTGAAAATCAGAGAGCTATTATTGTTACAATGATTTTTAGAGTAAAGTTATTTGAATGTTTTCAAGGTAGAGGCGTGGAGGAGAAATAAAATTAAAAATAGAAGCTCTGTGCCATCTTGCTCATACTTTTATATATATGTTCTTTAGATAGTTT
>JBDQID010000150.1:0-4878 GCA_040264515.1 Chlamydiales bacterium | reverse complement strand
ATTTTGTAGTTTTTTTGACGATTATTATACATATAAACATAGTAGTAAAGGTTTAGTTGAGATTAGGCTGAGCTGTTGCAGTAGCTTACCTTATATTTTTCTTTACACTTCACTTTTTTTCAGTTAGATTGAATGCAGTAATCATTTTTGTAGCGACTTCAAAATACTTTGTAGTTTGTAAAACGGTTTTTTATATGTTAATGATTGTTGTCGCACATTATATCAAGAAACTACCCTATGGAGGATGTTGTTACCATTCAGAAATCTCTCTCTCAAACGAAAGCATCGCTACTCTCGCTCTTTAATCGTAAAAAGCTCTGGGAGAGAAGAACCTTTCTTCTTTCTAGCGCTCTCTTACTCTCTCTTTGCCTCTTTTCCATGTTTACTCAGTGGGATGCCCCTCTAACAGAGAAACTACAAGAAAAAATTTCCTCGTATTTTTCTTGGCTCTATTCGTTCACTATGAATGTTTACCTGATCGTTAGCCTGTTTTTTATATGCTCTCCTATCGGTAAGATCCGATTGGGAAAATCTAACGATGTAAAACCCGAATTTACTACATTTAGCTGGCTTGCCATGCTCTTTAGTGCTGGAATGGGTATAGGCCTCTTTTTTTATGGTGTTGTCGAGCCCCTTTCTCACCACCTCTTTTCTTTTAATGAATCAGCGGCTCCCAGTCAGTCGTTAGCCCTTACTATCTTTCACTGGGGAATCCATCCGTGGGCTTGCTATGCTATAATGGGCTTATGCTTTGCTTACTTCTCGTTCAAAAAAGACAAGCCCCTTTCCATAACCTCTTGCTTACCACTCTTAGGAAAACATTCCGAAGGTATGGTAGGATGCACTGTTAATGTATTAGCTGTTACTTGCTCTGTCATTGGTATTGCCATATCTTTGGGACTTGGCGCCGTACAGATGTCCAAAGGTATAGATTACAGCTTTTCAATAGATGCAACATTCTTTATGCAAATTATTATCATGCTATTTATAACTTTATTAGCCACTATTTCTGTAGTTTCTGGGGTTGCAAAAGGGGTGAAATATTTGAGTATTCTCAATATGACTCTTTCCTTTTTTTTACTATGTTTTATCTTTTTATCTAGCGGTGCCATCATCGCCATAAAACATATCTTTATAGATCTTTCTGTTTATGCACAAAATTTAGCTAAGCACTCGCTCTGGTCTGGCTTACACGACTATAGAAAGGATGGTAATATCATTAATTGGACCACATTTCACTGGTCGGCATGGATAGCATGGTCGCCCTTTGTTGGTATGTTCATCGCACGTATTTCTAAAGGACGTACCATAAGAGAATACTTGCTAGGAGCTATTGTGATACCGACCCTGTTAAGCACCGTTTGGTTTTCAGTTCTTGGTCATTCAGCCATTCAATCGCTTCAAGATGGAACGATAGATTTAAAAACCGTATTGCAAACAGATCATGCAACGATATTTTTTGTCTTCCTATCGCAATATTCCGGAGGAATCCTCCTCTATGGCTTAGCAATCCTCTGTCTAAAGTTCTTCTTTATAACTTCGGCTGACTCTGCTGCCTTCGTCATAGCAACAATGGCAAATGAAAAAGGCAAACCTTCTACAAAAGGAAAAACTTATTGGTCCATAGCGATATGCTTCGTTGCTATCACTCTTTTAGCTTCCGGAGGATTAGACGTTATGCAAATCGTATCGATTGTCTCATCAATACCCTTTGCCTTCGTGAGTTTGCTTATGCTGGGTTGTCTCTTTAAAGAGCTCAGAGCTGAGGTAAGATCGAACACATAACAGGCACCTGAATTTTTTTAGCTATTTTGTCGATAAAATAACGGTTGCACTACAAGAAATGGAAAAAATATGACTAACTTAGAACGTATAGGGTTTGATAATTGGTTTCACACTCATGTTGATGCTGATAAGGTTGCTAATCATGAAATCGCGCGAGTCGTCTCAGTACACAAAGATAGCTATATCGTAACAAAGGGCTGTGGAGAGATATTTGCTGAGCTGTCTGGAAATTTATCTTATCAAGCAAGCTCTTCTTTAGACCTTCCTACGACAGGTGACTGGGTATATGTTGATTTTTGTGATAATGACTCGTATGCGAGAATCCATGGAGTCTTACCAAGGAAGAGTTTGTTAAAAAGAAAAACAGCAGGAAAACTGGTGGATTTTCAGTTAATAGCTGCAAATGTTGATATAGCTCTTATCATGCAATCGACAGATCATAATTTAAATCTTAGAAGATTGGAGCGATACCTGGTAATGGTAAACGAAAGTGGGATCGTTCCGGTAATACTACTCAGCAAGTGTGATTTACTGCCTCAAGATGAGGTCGAGGAGATAAAGAGAGATATTCAAAGAATCACTCCTCATACGAAGATAGTGCCCTTTAGTAATATAAAGAAAGAAAATACGGATGCAATTAAGAGTTCGTTGCTGCCAGGGAAGAGTTATTGCCTACTTGGTTCATCGGGAGTTGGAAAAACGACACTCTTAAATAACCTCTTAGGTAGCGAGCTATTTAAGACACAGGCTTTAAGTGAAAAACAGTGCAAAGGTAGACACACTACAACAAGTCGAGAATTAGTGCAGATAGAGAACGGAGCTTTGCTTATAGATACTCCCGGAATGAGAGAGCTTGGTAGTGTGTCTGTTGAGACCGGTCTTGATGAGACATTTTCTGAGGTGCTAGAGTTGGCTCAGCAATGTAAATTTACAGACTGCTCTCACACTAATGAAAAAGGGTGTGCAATATTGGCCGCTCTTAAACAAGGTGAGCTTGCTGAGGACCGGTATAAAAATTATGTGAAAATGCAAAAAGAGTCGGATTTTAACAAGATGTCTTATCTTGAAAAGAAAAAGAAGGATAAGGCTTTTGGTAAGATGATTAAATCAACACTGAAAAGTAAGCGCAAATATTAGGGGACACGATGTTTTCCCTTTTGTTTTCTCAGCGGTAGCAGTGTAAGAAATCCTACAGCGCTTGACTGGGTCGATGAAGTCTAAAACTTGTTCAAAACCCTCTATGCTCCGTCGCCCGCACTCTCATTGAAAGGTAGCTAACCCAGAATTGCTTATCCTTGTTCAACGTTCAATTTAGCACTTTACCCTTACGCAAGATTCAATAGTTGTAGCGCGGGCGCTCCGCATACGCATCAACCTAACATAGAATTCTGATATTTAGTGGTATACGCGGGAGTGCTAATATTAACGTTAGTTTGATTCTTAATTCCGCTCTGTCTACTGGTTTATAGAAATAGTTTTTAGACCACGGTAGTGGTTGTTTCTCTCTTTAGCCCAGTACTTTAGTGCTGGGACGGGATAATAAGAACTGTGTGCCGCGGCAGCGGCACCTCTCTTCTTTTTTAACTTTGAGATCCTGAGAGATGCCACTACCGTGGCATAGATTTTTTTCTACCTTTCCCAGCACTAAAGTGCTGGGCTAAAGAGAGAAACGACCACTACCGTGGTTTAGAAAGGATTATCATAAGCCATTAACCAGGATCGAATTAAGAGTCGAATGACGTTAATAGTAGTTCGACCTGCACATAGCACTAAATATCAGAATTCTATGGTAGGTTAATGCGAATGGGGCGCTCCGTCGCCCGCACTCTCATTGAAGGGCAGCTAACCCAGAATTGCTTATCCTTATTCAATGCTTCGCTTGTCACTTCATTCTTGAAGAGGGCAAGTGTTTCAGGATAAACGGCCTTTCAATGAGAATACGGAGTGTCCGCGCTACAACTATTGAATGTTGCGCAAGCGTAGCAGTTGTAAATTGAACGTTGAATAAGGATAAGCGGTTCAAAACCGCCCTAGATTCATTCAAAGGCTGTGAAAGTGTATCAAATCTTGTAGGCTTAATTGTAGTTAAAGATCACCTTTTGTCTTTTTTTTAAAACAAGTTAAGGTGTTAACTTCTGGGTGATTAAGATTTTTTCACTAGGTGAGATTTAAGCATAATTCCACCGTACCCTTTGATTTTACAATCGATGTTATGTCCGTCAGGGCCATCCACTAAGCGGATATCTTTGATTTTTATTCCTACTTTAATAGGAGAAGACCCTTTAACTTTAATATCCTTAACCACAGTTACGCTGTCCCCATCTTGAAGAAGATTACCATGAGCATCTCTTACAACAACGCCTTTCTCTTCGGGCACTTCTTCTTCTTGAAGCCATTCGTAGGCGCATTCTGGGCAAATATAGAGATTACCGTCTTCGTAAGTGTATTTAGAACCACATTTTAAACAAGAGGGAAGTTGACTCATTATAAAACCTAGAAAATAATTTATGTTCCTTGCGACACAACGACTATATGGCAAAGATAAGATAACGGAGATGGAAATTGTTTGAAAGGTTGGGGGCGGCTGGATTCGAACCAGCGTATCCTAATGGAGACGGAGTTACAGTCCGTTGCAATTGGCCGCTATGCGACACCCCCAGAGATAAAAGAAAAAAAGATGCTGGCGGAAGGAATTGAACCCACAACCGTCCGATTACAAGTCGGGTGCTCTACCAATTGAGCTACACCAGCAACGTTTGAAGCTAAGGTTATACCAGAGGGCTGATTTTTCTCACAACCCCTTTTTTTTTCTGGCCCTTTTTTTTATGTTTTTTAGTGAACTTCGCCCTTGCCAATACGATCTTTTAAACTCGAAATCGTGCTATTGCTATCTTCCACAGTGGCACTTTGTCCCAGGCTATTGGAGACAAGATTTGCAAGAGGTGATGTTTTAGGTGATAAAAGCTTCGCTTTAATTTTTTTAGGACCTTTATCCGTTTTGTAGCAGCATTTTTTGTATTTTTTACCAGAACCGCAGTGACAAGGGTCGTTTCGGCCAATTTGTTTTTGCATTGTTATATCTCCATACTATTT
>JBDQID010000149.1:0-4884 GCA_040264515.1 Chlamydiales bacterium | reverse complement strand
GCCTTAATGAAGTAATTGCTATGCTGAAAAAACTGCGCCCTCTGCTCCTTATCGCCCTCCTTCTCTTTCTTTGTGCAACAGATAGCTTTGCTCAAGAGGCTCCGACAGGATTAACAGAAGAAATTAACACAACCGAATTCGCCAAAGAAACCGCAATTCTCCACCCAGGCTCTCCAAATCTTGTCACACAAGCCGTAGCTCTAACAGCGCTTGCTATGATGCCGTTTTTGTTAATGCTGCTTACATCTTTTATCAAAATTGTGATCGTTCTCTCTCTTTTAAGAACAGCTCTTGGGGCGCAGCAAGCTCCCCCTAACCAAGTTATCAATGGCATTGCTCTTCTACTTACAGTGTACATTATGTATCCCACCGGAGTCCAAATGTACGACGCAGCAAAACCTCTAATCATTCAAACAAAAACACCAAAGGAAGTGATGACAACGGAGACAGCTCAATATGTCATCGACATTCTAGATGCTGCAAAAGAGCCATACCGTCAGTTTATGATACGAAATAGCGATATTCGCCACCGCAAAGGTTTTTTTCGCATTGCCGTTAAATTATTACCACCTGAATACCACGAAGCACTCTCCCATAACGACTTTATCGTTTTGCTTCCCTCTTACATCACAGGACAGCTAAAAGCTGCGTTTGAAATCGGAGTCCTCATCTATATCCCCTTCTTTGTTGTTGACTTGGTCACCGCCAATATTTTGCTGGCAATGGGTATGATGATGCTTTCCCCTGTTACCATATCGATGCCACTGAAGCTCTTTTTGCTTGTAATGCTGGACGGTTGGACACTGTTAATTCAAGGATTAGTCGGAACCTTTAAATAAGGAAAAGAAGACCATGATTCACGCTCAAATCATCCAATTAGCTTATAAAGGAATGTTACTTATTCTTATCCTTTCAGGCCCTCCCATTCTCGTGAGTATGTTTTTTGGTTTGGCAGTAGCTATCTTTCAAGCTGCAACCCAAATCCAAGAGCAGACGATATCTTTTACTGTTAAACTCATCGCAGTTGTCGTGACACTTATGACTCTTGGTGGATGGCTAGGCGCCCAAATATTGCGTTTTGCCTCGGAAATATTCCTTAACTTCCCCCGCTGGGTATAATCTCCACTTATGGAACAGCACTTTCTCCAAATTTTTCTCGACAGCCCCTATGCTACAGGCTCTCCTGCATCCTTTCTCCTTCTCTTTTTTATTGGTCTATGCCGTATTTTTCCAATTCTTGCCATCACTCCTTTTTTCGGTGCAAAAGTCCTTCCTCACCCCGTAAAAGCAGCTCTTGGAATCGCCTTTTTTTTCCTAATGCTACCTCATATCCTAGTAAGCAGCCATCAAGTTTTGGAAGTTAATCTTCAACTTTTTACCTATGGCATTAAGGAGATTCTTATCGGTACCGTCATCGGGCTTATTTCAACAGTCCCCTTCTTTATTGCACAAACTGCTGGGGTCTTTATCGACCATCAGCGTGGTGGAACAAGTTTGATGGTAAATGACCCGATCATTCAAAACCAAGACTCTCCCATTGGAATCATGTGGAACTACATTCTCATCGTTATCTTTTATGCTATCGATGGTCCGTTTATTTACATTTCGATCATGATGGAGTCGTACTCAGCACTGCCGATTGACGGATTTTTCAGCCCCCTCTTTTTTTCAGAAAGCTCTCCGTTTTGGCAACAAGTAGCAGGAACCGTGGGAGCTGTTGTCCGTATTGGAATTAAAATTGCAGCGCCCGCTCTTCTTACAATTCTTATGACCGATGTTTTCTTAGGAATTGCCAATCGCTTAGCACCACAGGTTATGATCACATTTTTAGGAATGCCCTTAAAGTCTCTTTTTGGCTTAGGCATCATTACTCTGGGCTGGTTCTTCCTTGCACATCGCCTAGAAGTTGAGCTCTTAGATTGGCTCGCCACACTTCGAAAACTCATCCTTACAATCGGCTACGGCACTTAAAATAAAGAGAACTTATGTCCTCATTCATCTCTATTATATCTCAAACTCAAACAGCTCCTCTACCCTCTTCTGATTCCAAATCAGCACCCACCGTAGAGTGGAATGGACGCTCAATCCAAATTATCCCCGCAATCCCTACCGATTTTTTCCTCTCAAAGGTTTGCTCTGGCTGTAGAATTGTAAAAACTCCAATAGCACTCCCTGAAAATGCATCCCTATTCTACTATCCACGCCAAGGCCTTTCTGAGGGGGTTTGGCACAAAGTGTGTAAAAAATGCTCCAATCGTAAAAAACGAATGATAACGAGAAGAGGTAACACTAGAGCTGAGCCAAAAGAAAAAAAACACAAAACCGTTCAACCTAAAAAAAAAATACTACGAATACTTTCCCTTGATCCACTCTTTATCAACAGGCCACCTCAAGCGACTTCCACCCCTTTGATGCCCACAGCAGAGATGCTTAAACTGTTCAATGAATTTAAATCGTATAGCAAAGAGTCCTAGCACTTCATTAAGATGAAATCTACGGATAAAGCGTCATTACAACGTCCTATGCGTAAGCTTTAAAAAATTCACCCATTTCTTTATACCAATGAATAAAATGGTCTAACCCTTCGGTAAGAGAGGTCTTTGGATTGTAACCAAGCCGTGTCTTAGCACGGTCAATATTGGCATACGTTTGGAGCACGTCACCCTGCTGCATGGGCAAGAACTCTTTTCTTGCTGTAAGGCCAAGCCCTTTTTCTAAGAGCCCAATAAAAGTTGATAGCTCTTCTGGTCTGTTATTACCCAAGTTAAAAACCTCGCAGTCCGCGCCCAAATCAATCGCAGCTGCAATTCCTTCAACGATATCGTCGATGTAAGTAAAATCTCTTCGCATTTTTCCGTGATTAAATACTTTGATAACCTCTCCGCTATCAATGGCCTTTGAAAAAGAGAAGTAAGCCATATCAGGGCGGCCCCAGGGACCATACACGGTAAAAAAACGCAGGCCCGTTACTGGAATGCCATAAAGGTGATGATACGCGTGTGCCATTACTTCGTTCGCTTTTTTTGTAGCACCATAAAAGCTCGCTGGGCGATCCGTTTTATCATCCTCACTAAATGGAATTTTACTATTAAGACCGTAAACTGAAGAAGACGACGCGTAAACAAGCTTAGCTTGCGGTAAAGAGCGACACAACTCCAATACATTCAAAAAACCTTGCAAGTTCGAATCTGCGTAAGCTTGTGGATGCGTCACAGAATAGCGCACACCTGCTTGTGCTGCCAGATTAACAATATGAGTGAACTCTTGCTGCTCTGCCACTCTTTGCAACAGCTCTTTGTCACAAAGATCACCTTCAATTACCGTAATGCCCTCTGATGCTAAAATCTCCGCTCGCTTGCGTTTTAGCTCAGGAGAGTAATACGCATTGAAATTATCTAAGCCGATAACAATGTCTCCGCGCTTTTTCAAAAGTCGCGATAAATGAAAGCCAATAAAGCCAGCAGCTCCAGTTACAAGAATTTTTTTCTGCATCATCTTACCTTAAAAGAACATAAAGAAAAAAATCATGACACAATAACGCAATTTTTTCAATTCTTTAGCAGAGAATGATAGGGCGCGCAGATCCATAAAAATAATTTACACATTGCGTTAAGTTTTTAAGACATTTCCTTCTCTTCAAAAAAAATTCCTATTTAAAATCCTTTTATCTATACTCGCGCTCACTTTCAATTTGTTAAAAATAATTAAACACGCCCGTAAATATATAATTTAACCGACGAGAAGCCATGAATGCCTGTGTAAACATCGAAGATAGAAACCGTCAAGTTGCAGAATATTGGTCTTGGGTAGCAAAGAGAAAAGAGCGTGGGTTTTGGAATCTTCCTAACTGGGAAGCTCATCAAAACATACTAGCTTCTGGAAATGATCAGGAAAGCTGGCTCGATGTTCTTGGAAACCTAGCTGTAAAATCTGTTGGTCAAGCTGGTACAGGCCTTTCATTAGGATGTGGAGGAGGCTATTTAGAGCCTCAACTATTAAATAAAAAAATATGCACTCAAATCGATGCCTGCGATATCAGTGAAGATCTTATCACGATAGCTCAAAAACAGGCGGATAAAAACAATTTACCCATACATTACTTTCAATGTGATTTAAATCGCCCTGCATTTAAAAAAAATAAATACGACTTTATTATTGCTGCAGGTATCTTACATCACATCGAAAATTTAGAAGCTCTCTTTGAAAATGTACGTGCTGCTTTAAAACCTTCTGGTGTTTTTCTTGTTTACGACTATGTCGGTCCCACACGCTTCCAATGGACAGAAAAACAAAAAGCTATCTGTAACACCCTCCTGCAACAACTACCTTTAAGCTATCGCTGGAAACGAGGATATCCCTGGTATTATACAGCAGCTAGAATAGGATTTAATTGTATGCCATTTCTACGACTCCCCTCCATGGAAAGCCTTATAAAAAAGAGCTGTTCAGAGCGTTCTTTTTGTCATTTTTTACGACTAAAACAAGCTCGATTATTTATGAAAAAAGTACTCCCCCCCCCTCCTGAACAGTTCGTTGTAACGGACCCTTCAGAAGCAATACGTTCGGAGGAAATTCTACCCTTGTTACGTCACTATTTTTCTGAAAAAGCCTTTCTTCCTCAGGGAGGAACTATAATCCAACCGATGTTTGGTCGCATTGTAAGTAACTTCATATCAAAAGCTAAAGGGGCGACTTTAGCACAAGAAATAATGAAAAAAGAACGAGATTATATTCAAAATCAAAACCTTGAAAGCGATTTCGTTGCAGTACTACTTCAAAAACCTTAAATCCATTTTTTCCCATTCTTTAGCAGACAATTTTTCCTCTATCCTTTATTGTCCCTATCTCTGAAATACAAAAATATATAGAGATTAATATTGTGAG
>JBDQID010000148.1:0-4902 GCA_040264515.1 Chlamydiales bacterium | reverse complement strand
GCTGGGCTAAAGAGAGAGACGACCACTACCGTGGTCTAAAAATTATTCCCATAAACTGTTAAATACAATCAGATTAAAAGTCGAGCTCACGTTGTTATAGGATTTGGAAAAGATAACAACAGTGGCCACATGCTGTTTTGCTGTTAACAATCAAAAAGGGAGAGGAAATTGGGATATTCCGAACCTGGGTGTTGGCACAGCAAGCTTTTCAGAACTAACTAAAAATAGCGTCTCATACTACAAATACCTACCTCTTGAAGAAGCTTACAAAATGTTAACCAAATCAAACTAAGAGCGTGAAGCTGATAACTAAAAAGAGATTTCGTCTTGCTTAATACCAAGAGCAAATTCTGCAGCTGTTGCAGGCTTTTTTCCTTCAAGCTGTAGCTCTTCGAGCTTGATGGCGCCATCTGCGCAGGCAATGACGATACCGTCTTTTCCGTAAGAAATAATTTCTGCTGGTTTTGAGCCTTGAGATAAAGAGAGCTGCGAACCTAAGACTTTCATGCGCTTGGACTTCCCCTTAACATTCACCATACACCATGCGCCCGGTCGTGGAGATGTACCACGGATTAGGTTATGGAGTTCACGAGCTGGTTTTTCCCAAAGGATTTCGCACTCTTCGGTGGTCATTTTTTTTGCAAATGTTGCAAGTTCGTGATTTTGCGGAGTCTCTGTGACCTCCCCTTTTTCAAAATCACCGATCACTTTTAGCAAGGTTTTGCAACCGGCATCGCAGAGTTGAGCTTCGAGCTCACCAAAGCGGGTATTTTCTGTGATGGGAACTTTTGTCATCTCGATGACATCGCCTGCATCCATTTTTTTTGCCATATGCATGATTGTAATACCAGCTTCCGTCTCTCCATTCATCAAGCAGCGCTGGATGGGAGCGGCCCCCCTGTACTTGGGAAGCAAGCTTGCGTGAACATTAATGCAACCGAGCTTTGGCATGTTGAGCAGATTATCTTTAACAATTTCACCGTATGCAACGACAACAAAGAGATCCGCTTGAAAGGAGGCTAAAATTTCAGCAGACTCTGGAGCTGATGATTTTTCAGGCTGAAGTAGTGGAAGAGAGTGCGCGAGCGCTACATCTTTAACAGCACTGAAGGCAAGCTTCTTGGAGCGACCTTTCGGTCGATCGGGCTGGGTAACAACCGCTACAATATTGACTCCATTTTCAAGAAGATAGCTTAACGTTTTGGCAGCAAAGGCAGGCGTGCCAAAGAAAACAACATTCACGCTTTCTCTCCTTAAACTTCTTGTGATGAGATAACTTCTTCGAGATCGTCTTCTGCTTGATGAGTAACACCTTGCAAGCCTATCAGGCCGCGTTGAGAATTCCGACAGAAATCAAGTAAATGCTTAAGCTCTTCTGTAACCGTCATTTCCGACTCGATCTTTTCTAACGCTTCATTTAAGTGAAGACCAGAGCGATAAAGGATTTTAAACGCTTGGGAGAGTACTTTTCGCTGTTCTAGTGAAAAACCTTGTCTTTTCAAACCGACGAGATTGATTCCACCTAGCTTATACGGAATACCGCCACCAATCGTAAAAGGCGGGATATCGTGTGTGACCCGGCTCATACCACCGACCATTGAAAAACGGCCAACACGTGAGAATTGATGCACAGGGGTAAAACCACCAATGATTGCATAATCTTCGACCACAACATGCCCTGCGAGCGTGGCGTTATTACTCATGATAACGTGATTTCCAACTTGGCATTCGTGTGCGATATGGCAGTAGGCTAAGATAACGCAGTTATCACCAACGGAGACAACAGATCCTTCTGTTGTCGAGGAATTAATCGTAACGAATTCGCGAATTTGACAATTTTTTCCGATACGGACAAATGTTTTCTCGCCCTTATACTTCAAATCTTGAGTCTTGGTTCCAATACTCGTAAATGGCCAGATAGAAGTCCCCTCACCAATTGTTGTGTTACCATCGATATAGACATGAGATTTAATCACAACGTTGTCTTCGATCGTAACAGTCCCCTTTATGATGGCGTACGGCTCGATTTGTACATTGCGGCCAATTTTAGCGCCTGGCTCTATAATCGCTTGGGGATGAATGTTTGAATTATCTTCTGGCATTTTCTTCTTTTCAGGATTAAGAGATTTTAAATCTTGTTTTTATCTACGAGTACGAATCCGATTTCGGCTTGCACAACAACTTTACCGTCAACCGTTGCTTTTGCTTCAACACGTCCAGCTTTATTATTCAGATGTACTCCTTTAATATGAAGCTGAAGAACATCCCCTGGCTTAACAGGTGTTCGAAATTTAACATTATTCATACTTAAAAGAAGAGCTGTTTTATCAACGTGTCCTCTTTGGTGTATGAGAACACCACCTGTTTGAGCGAGAGCCTCTAGTATGAGAACACCTGGCATAATAGGAGCTTCTGGGAAGTGCCCTTGAAAGAACTCTTCATTCATTGTAACATTTTTTTGTCCAATAATTGTGCCTTCCTCGAGGTCCATCGCAATGATCTTGTCTACGAGAAGAAAAGGGTAGCGGTGAGGAAGTATTTTTTGGATTTCGTTAATATCCAAAAGCGTCTTTGCGGGTTCTAAATTCAAAAGTGCTTCCATTTAAGTCACCTCCGTCGTAATTTGGCTGTAAATCTTTTTTGCCAATTCAACGTTGGAATGATGTCCAGAGCAAATGGCAATAATGTGTGCGTTAAAAGGGATTCCAACGAGGGAGAGATCTCCGATAAGATCGAGGACTTTGTGACGAACCATTTCATCGTCAAAGCGAAGACCTTCTTTGCTGAGGACCACGTCGTTCATGATTACCACAGCGTTATCTAAGCTCCCGCCTTTAATCAATCCGTTATCCATAAGGTAGGAGATTTCTTCGTAGAGCGCAAATGTTCTACAAGGAGCGAGATCTTTAATAAAGCGATCTTTGGAGACAACTCCGCTATAATACTGGGATTTAATAACTGCTGTTTTGGGATAATGGAGGGTGTAGCTTATACGGTATTCATCTGATGGAAGAGCTACTAAGTGGATATCGCCACAGGAGTAATAAACAGGGTGCTTAAGCGACACTGGGGTCAGTTGCGTATCGAGCTCTACAACACCAACCTCTTCGATCATTGCGATGAAAGGATTCGAGCTACCGTCACCAATTGGTGGCTCTGCTGCGGTTATATCGATAAGTGCATTATCAACTTGGCACGCTTTGAGAGCTGCAAGAAGATGCTCTACGGTGTTAACCCGAACGTTTCCAATACCAATATTCGTACTTCTAGAGGTGTCTTGTACGTATTCGACCGTTGCGGGAACTTCCGGATTTTCAGGAAGATCAATACGACGAAAACGGATACCGCTACCCTCGCCTGCAGGGCGCAGAGTAATTGAAACTTCTTCACCGGTGTGCAGACCGATTCCAGAATAGCTTGCTTCCCCCCCGAGAGTGCGTTGTTTGCTCAAGAAAACCTACTATATGTGTAAAACGAATGAATATTCTCTGAAATAACAAAAAATAAATTTCAAATAAAAACCAATAATAAAGAATCAAGCATTTTTAAACAAGTAAAAATAAATCTGAAAGTTTTGAAGTTTTAAGAGTTCGAGAGTTCCCAAGTATTTTCAATGCAAAGGTACAGAGACACAAAAGGAACTCTCAAAACTGTAGATATACAGCCTAATACTCTATCGAAACTTTACTGCTTTGACTCCGAGAGACTCTGAGCTGCTGAAGAGCGAGTATAAGCGTAGCCGATTTCAGCTGGTGCATCGGGCCTTAGAAGACCAAAAGTATCACAAACAGAACTGGGATCTGTCAAGCGTCTATATGACATAACGTACACTTGCTGAGAGGTTGGATCCATGGGGTTACTTTCATCCATGGGATCGATATAATAAACAAGCTCAGAGCCTTTTTTAGTTTTTTCGAGACCCACAACTACAATCATGTGAGCTGAGACTAAGCCCTCTCTTCTTTTAGCGCCCTTAGACCAGCCGTAAATTTGCACGGTAGTTCTTCCATCACAATTGTCTTTTAATGCTCGTTTCCAAAGCGGCTTAGGATCACTTTGGTAATGAGGTCGGCCGAAGGTGCCTCCTATTGCAAAAGGGCCTGTTTTCTTAAAGCTCTCCAATAGTGAGTCAAAAGAGTCGCGGGGTGACCAAGGGATGAGCTCTATTCCGTATTGTTTTCTACAAATAGAGTTGAAAATCCCTTGAGCGAGGATATTTCTCAAATTTGTTTCAAGTTCATCCCATTTTGCAGACTCTGGAATACCAAGAGAGAATCGCATAGAGGGGTCTAAGGCAAGAACCTCTTCGAAAAGTTCTTGAAAGTTCAGATCAAGCTTTCTGAGAGTTGATTCAAAAATTTCAAATCTTCTATGCGTTTTGATGTATTTAAGATAGTCGTAGAGATTATCATACTTTTCTTGCTTCCAAAACTTATCCAAAGTTGGCTTAAGTTTAACTTCTGTATTAGGATCAATGGAATCTAACATTTGAATCATTTGTATTGCAGACGCTTTTTTAGAAGGCAAGGCGTCTCGTGAAATCCCACTGAAAATTCTTTTTACACTGGCATCGTTCAGCTGATCTGCTAAATCGGGAAGTGATCGTTCATTACGGGAGACGTCTTTTCTGACTCCGGAAATTAACTGCTCAAACCTTCTTTCGTCTGGCCAATTTTGTTCATTAGGAGCTCTGTACCGTTCTCGTAAAAAGTTCATCACATAATACCAACAAGTATTATCTTTTTGAGCTTCTTGTTTAATACGAGCTCTACAATCCTGTCCGTCTAAGGAACGGGGCATCGCTGGATCTGGTTTTCCCAAGGGAGGAAGAGTTAAAAAACAGGAATGAGTTGATAATACCATAAAAGAAACCTTTTGCAGTTAAAAGAAATACAAAGTTAT
>JBDQID010000147.1:0-4940 GCA_040264515.1 Chlamydiales bacterium | reverse complement strand
ATTAGATTCCGTACAACCATTCCTTCCCAATAGATGTGATCAGCACCGGCCTCTAGCATATTGGACGCTTGGTGGATGACTTTATCTGTGTGGATTAGATCACGAGACTTTCTTGTGGAATCTTTCCATGCCCATTTTTTACCGAGTTCTGCTACGACCATGAACCCTTTATCTTTGAGCATTTTGATTTCATCTTTTGTCTCTTCGAGAGACGCCCCGCTTGCGTGGTTTTCAACTTCAACGTCATTGATACCGAGCTGTTGGAGAAGGTCGAGGTATTCATTCATCTTGCCTTGTGCTTTTGCAACCTCGAACTGCGTGCCACCCATTGCCACATCGATTTCCATCTCGCGATACTCTTTAACAGCTCTTTCAACAGCAGTAACATCGTAGTGCCAGAGTGTGTCCAATAGTTTGACTCGGTCCACAAGTTGTCTGTAAGGTGCTATGAATTTAGGTCCTTGATTTACAACATCAAAGACTAAAACCATTGTGATACCGGTTTTTCTTGGTTTTTGTGCTCTACCGGACTCTTTATCGAGGGTATCTTGAAAATCTTTTAGTAATTCAGTTAGTTTCATTGCTTTTTACTCCTTTTAACAACTGTGAAGAAAGGCTTCACCTTCCATTATCATTCTCCAGGTTCTACCAAATGCAGCCTTTTTGATCACTCCTTCTTCGCTTACTTCAATTTCCACTGGCATCACTCCTGAAGGATGTCCTATTTTCAAAGGGCTGTTTTTTCTTGCAAACTCGTAGGGAATCGTTCCTGGAATATGAGATGCTGCGGCAAGGCATGCAGCTCCTGTTCCGGGGAACGCTTTATGAATTTTTTTGAATCCGATCAGGCGTGCTGTAATATCCATATTGTTATTCGTTGGCTTTCCAACGATGCAGAAGAAAGGGATATAGGGAGATTTTTCAAAGGCGTTTTGATGCTTTTTTACAAAACCGAGCCTTTTAGCGGCGAGACCTCGGAGCTCTTCGAAAAGCTCGATTCTTTGCCTATCTGCTCCAAGCTCTTCTGCGCTCTCGGCACCCGTTAGCCCAAAATCTTCGGCACGGAAAAAAACCATGGGGTTGGCAAGATCAATAAAAGAGACATCGTATTTGTTTAGTCTCTCTTTTTTTTTGCCTGTAGGAAGAAGCCCTGCTGTAAGAGAGCCCACGCTTGCTGAAAAATCAAGGTCGATCTTAGCACCACTTCCAGGAACACCGTCGATGCTATACTCACCGTGACTAAGAGCACTGCCTTCGCTCGTAGGTACTTTAGCATGAATGATCTTATTGATATTGGTATTGAGGATTCTTATATTTGTGAATGGCTCTTGTGCCTTTATAAGTCCCTTTAGTATCGCAAAAGGGCCAACTGCTGCAGAAATATTGCCGCAGTTTCCGTCGTAGCTGATGATGTTTTCTTCGATTCCAACTTGTGCAAAAGTGTAGCTGATATCGGCATGGGGCTCTTTGGACAGTTCTATAATGGCGACTTTACTTGTGAGAATATCACCGCCTCCAAGCCCATTAATCTGTCTTTTATCCGGAGTTCCCATAAGCTCTTTAATCACTTGATCGCGTTTGATCTTTTCTTTGGGAAGATCTTTGGA
Organism: Chlamydiales bacterium; assembly: GCA_040264515.1. Taxonomy (GTDB): domain Bacteria; phylum Chlamydiota; class Chlamydiia; order Chlamydiales; family JBDQID01; genus JBDQID01. Next base: position 3,333 of record JBDQID010000147.1, on the reverse strand, counting down.
TAGAAAGAAAACGCCTTTACTTGTACCTCCGCGTACAATTGAGCACGGTACTACTTTACTGTTTTTCATGAGCTTTTGATCTGTTCTTTGAGGTATGGCATGAGTCCTCCGGATTCAAAAAGTTTACTTTGAAAAGGGCCCATAGGCTTTGCTTGGTACACTTTATTTTGGCTCTGATTAAAGATTTCCCCTGTTTGAAAGTTGACAGAGAGTTTATCTCCTTGCTTGATTTCGTACGCAGCTTTTCCAATTTCAAGGGCTGGTAGGCCGATATTAATAGCGTTACGGAAGAAGATTCTGGCAAAGCTGTGTGCGATAACGCACTTGAATCCACCTTCTAAGATCCCTCTGGGAGCTGACTCTCTTGAAGAGCCACAGCCAAAGTTTGCACCAGAAACAATGAACTCTCCTTTTAGAGTGTATTCAGAGTTTTTGTATGTTTCTAAGAACTCTTCATTTTGACTATCAAGGAGAACGAATGCTTTGTATTCCGCAGGGTCCGTGACGTTACAGAAGCGAGAGGGCATGATTAGATCTGTATTGATGTGATCTCCAAAACACCAAGCACGCTTTGCGTCGGCTTGCGCCTCAGACTCCTTTGCTTTAATGGACGCATGGTAGTAAATTTTTTCTGAATTTAGAATAACATCTCTTCTTTCTTGAGAGTATTTTTTCAGTCTTGTAACAAGCTCTTCTTCAGAGTCGTAATACGTTTCAAATGGCTCTGGAGCATCGAGTTTACCGCTCAGCGCAGATGTCGCAGCGATCGCAGGGCTTGCAAGCATCACGAAAGATCTACGATCTCCGGTTCTTCCGTAAAAATTCCGATTTGATGTGAAAATTGCGGTCTCTCCTTTTCCCATTACGCCAGACTTCATCCCGATGCATGGCCCGCAGCTTGACGATTCGACGTAACAGCCGGAGTCGAGGAGTATCTCAACGATACCTTCTCGGAGCGCTTGCCGGTACACTTGCTGTGAGGCCGGTACGATCACAACGCGAACGCTCTTTGCAACTCTTTTACCTTTGAAAATATCAGCTACAACGCGCAGATCCTCAATACGGCCGTTTGTGCAAGAGCCAATGAATACCTGCTGAATCGGAATCTCACCATTCTCATCAGCTTTTGCTTCAATTACTTTAACCTTATCTTGGATTACTTCATCATCTCTGAAGAGTTCTGGATGCTTTAAAATATGTTTGAGCTGGTATATCCCTAAACAGTTCTCAGGTAGATAGGGTAGGGCCACAATAGGCTCTAGCTCGTTTAAATCAACAGTTACCACGTGAGAGTAATGAGCATCTTCATCGCCCTCTAAGATGGGAAGAGTAGCTTTGTTATTTGGGTCAAAACGAATCTCATCGGGGAAATCCTTTGCTACGGTATCGTAGAGGTAATCGATGGTGATTTGATCCGACGGAAATAGTCCGAATTTTGCACCACCTTCAATTGCCATATTGCTGACTGTGAAGCGAGATGCCATGTTAAGGTGCGAGATGCCATCTCCGATAAATTCAAGAGATTGATAGGTGGCTCCATCGACACCTAGGATACCGAGGAGATAAAGAACTATGTCTTTTCCCGTAATATGCGCGCGTGGTTTTCCTTCAATTTTTACAAGAAGAGAAGTTGGGACTTGAAGCCAAGTCTTTCCAGATACCATCACAAATGCGAGGTCTGTCGAACCAATTCCCGTTCCCATAGCACATAGAGCACCGTATGTGCAGGAGTGAGAGTCTGCACCGACTCCGATACTACCAGGGTAGAGAAAGCCACGCTCTTCGAAAAGGCGATGTTGTATTCCACCGTCGTAGCCAACTTCGAAGACGCGAATGCCAAACTTGTCCGCGAATTCACGAAGATCAACCATGATCGATGCTGATCTAGCATCTGTTGCGGGAATGAGGTGATCGAAAGGAAACATGATTTTATCAGAGTGGGATAAGATCTGTTTGTCGTAGCTGCCATTTAAAAGCCCGTGGTGCTCTAGAGCGTCGATGGCAAATTTTAGTGTCATCTCAGAGCCCCAGGCAAGATCAACAGGGAGTTCAATGATTTCTCCAACTGTGACATCTCTTTGTAGTGTGCGCTCGAGTATTTTTTGAATCAGTGTCTTTCCCATTACTACTCCTCTTCATTAATCAAAGCGTAAACTTCATCATCTCCAAGCACACGATCGGCTTTTTTCATGAAGTTAAAAATCTTCTCTACCCGATGTTTTGTCGGTTCGATATTTCGTGTCTCCAGCCAGTAAATGACATTGGACTTTCCACTAACAGGTCCAACTTCAATGCGTTGGCGCCTTCCAAGTTCTTGTGCCGGTACTGCAGAATAGACGTAATCTGCAAGCCATTGGTCATCTTTTTTCTTTAAAGCTTTGATGATGGCGGAGGCGTGAACACCGGTTGCTGTTCGAAAGGCGTCGTGCCCAACAGCTGGGTAGTTGAAGGGGATGGGGACATCACACACTTTTGAGACGTGTTGGCAGTACTCTTTTAAAATATTGAGATCAGGCTTGTGGATCCCCATTAAAAAGAGATTAACGATTAGTTGGTCAATGGCAGTATTTCCAGCGCGCTCGCCAATACCAAGGCAGGTTCCATGTACGCGATCGACTCCTGCATCGACTGCTGCAACGAGTGCATTGGAGAGGCCAAGGCCACGGTCGTTGTGCCCATGCCAGTCGATTTTGATATCTTTTCCAGAATCCCAGATGAATTTTTTTGCAAAGCGCACAAGGTTCATCACACCGTCCGTTGTCGCGTAGCCTACGGTATCGCAAAGGCATATTCTGCTAGCACCCGCATCGATGGCATTGAGGTAAAGCTTCTCAACCATGCGAGGATCTGCGCGTGTTGTATCTTCTGTTACGAACATGACTTCGAGGTTATTGCTTGCAAGAAGCTTGATGCTCTCTTCGGTAGATTTAAGAAGTTCTGAGAGGTCCCACTGCTCGGTATACCAACGGATTTTACTCGAGCCTACAAAGACGTGTGCCTCGATTGGGATACCAATTTTTTGTGAGATTTCAATAATAGGAATAGCATCGGATTTTACAGTTCTTCCACCAGCAGCGATTGTGAGCTTCATTTTACATTTTTCAACTTCGCGTGCTAGCTGTAGAACATCTTCTTTAACAGTGTCACCGGCGCAAGGGAGTCCAAGATTTGCAACATGGACTCCAAGGTCATTCATGTAATGAAGGATTTTAATTTTTTCATCGATTGAGGGCATTTTTACAGAAGGCGATTGCAGGCCATCGCGTAGAGTTTCGTCATCGAGTTCAACGTGATCTACTTTACGGTTTAGTATCTTACGAGTATCTGTTCCTT
>JBDQID010000146.1:0-4946 GCA_040264515.1 Chlamydiales bacterium | reverse complement strand
GAACAGAGGATTACTGTTTGTTACAGTAATTTCCGAGATAAAATTACTTGAATATTTTCAATACGGAGGCGCGGAGAGGAGAGGATATGAAATTAAAAACAAAACCTCTGTATCCTCGTGCCTCCGCGTTAATTTTTTACGAAAATTTATCTAAAAAAACTGAGCGGGTGAGTTTAAAGTACGGGTTTTAAATGTATTATAGGAAAGCTTTTTTATTTTGCGAATTGCTGTGCTTATTATTAGGCTAATCACAACTGGGCAATTTTTTCAAAAAGTAAGAAATAGCTAAAGAGTGAGCGCTTGATTTCCGATGAGGTGTGTAACTTGCTAGTGGAGGCATGGAGATGATTATCCTCAAACGTGTTTTTGGGCTTCATCAAAGTTATACTAAAAATAAAACGGCAATGGAAAAGTCCATGTCGCGTTTAGCAACGGGAGACCGCTTGATACAACCGGGTCACGGCATGGGTGGTGACTTGAGCTTATCAGAGAAATATCGCTATCGAATAAAGACTGCAGAGGCTGCAACGAATTCTCTACAGCATGGGATGACCTATATTAACCAAGCTGATTATGACTCGAGTGTTGTTATTGATTTAGTACAGCGAATGTCGGAACTTGCAGCATTTTCTTTAAACTCAACTCTTCTTGATGCGGACCGTCAGCCTGTTGATGTTGAATTCCAGCAGCTCAAAGATGAGCTTGCACATATGACAAAGACAAATACAATCTTTGATAAGCAGACGATTGGTCGAGACGCCGTTGTAACTTTTGATACAGATGACAATCAGGTCCGTTTTTATCAGCCCAATGGTGGAGATCCGGGATATATAGAGCGTAAATTTGATTCTGCTGCTACGGATTCTTTACAGCAGTTTATTGGCTTTAGTCAAGATCGAGACTTTTCAATGAGCCGAGACGGCCGCTCCTTGATGTTTATTGGAACGGATACGACGGGTGCTAATTTTTCACTGAAGAGTTACGATATTAACGGAGATCTTGTTCGCTCTGGTACAGACGCTTTTGCAGCAACGGATAAGCTCGTTGTTGATGAAGAGGGTGATGGATATGTTAATGGTTCTGGAACCCTTTATACCGTTGATCCAACTAGTTTAAAGCGTACGGCAACAGCCATTGCTGATATGACTGTTGGCTCTCAGTTTTCTGTGTACAAAGATGAAGTTACTTATTTTAATAACGCCAACCAGGTTGTTAAATACAATTTAAATAGTGCCACTACGACTACTCTTATTGCTGATACGACAACAGTGATCACACCCCCCCCTGCCTACGCTGCAAATGTTTTCGCCGCAGGTGGGGTGGATCACGCTTTTAGCGCTTCGGGGCGCTATATAGCAGACGAGGTTGATCCTGGCACTATTCGTGTCTTTGATACATCAACTGGTACGGGTACTTTTTTGAATATTGGAGCTGCAAACACCGTTAATGATATTCAGTTTAACGAAGATGGCGATCGAGTTTATTTTGTGGACGCAGCTCAAAATGCGATTCGGTATTTGGATGTTTCAACGGATTCTTCAAATGCTGTTAACTTGACAGCTGGTCAAGTTGTTATTGAAGGGAAAAATGATGTAAGGCTCGATGGATTAGATTTAGGTGGGTCTAACTTTAATTCAATTGTTCCTTTTGTTCTTCAACAAGACAGCTCTAATTTGCTAGAGTACGAAGCAGCAGATATGCGCCTTTATGGTTTGGGGCTATTAGAAGCAAGCGTTGACACTTATGCGAATGCAAGTACAGCGCTTGACGCGATGGATCTTGCAATGAATAAGGCAACGGCAGAGCGAACAAAGCTCGGTGCGATAGGAAGGCGTTTTGGGTACGCCATGGATACCCATCGGCAGTATATTGCGGATTCAAAAGATATTGAAAGCCAAATTCGCAATGTTGATTTGGCAGAAGAGAGCTCGTTTTTAGCGAGTTCTCAGATGAAATACAATGCAGCGATTTCTATGGTAACGCAGCATAACGAGGCTTTACAAAGTTTACTGATGCTTCTTCAGTAGATAACGTGAATAATAAGAGGGAGTAAATAAAATGCCACAAATAGATTTTAACTCTTGGGAAGAAAAGAAGGAAGAGGAGAGCTCTCTTAGTCGTTCATTGAGCCGTCTGATGTTGCGAACTTATGAAAACAATCTTAGGAAGAAGGGGCTGAGCAGGAATTTTCTCTCTCAAGTCGACTCTGTTGAGAGTGTGTTAGAGAAGTGCGATAAGGCGATGCGTGTTCTTTCTGAGGAGTATATCAATTGTTTGGAGAGGTTTAAAGAGTCTCGTAATTCCTTAGAGGCGTTGGACGCTTTGCATCTGTCGGAGGAAATTTGGAATCGAGAAGCGGGTGTTATTCGTTTTCATGATGGCAGAGGTGAAGAGAGTGCATTTTTGGATAAGATGCGAGGGCAAGCGTTAATGGTTTTTGAAGATAAGCTATTGGAAGTGTCAAAAGTGTGTAGGAAAAATCCGTCTCAAGAGCATGTCGAGCTTTGCTTAGCTCTTTTGGGTGTTGTTGATCAGGTTTTATCAGAGCAGGGTTATCCAGAAGAGTCGCACGAGCGCACTCAAATCCGTGAAACAGCGCTTAGTTTTAAATAATTTTATTCTAAGATGATAAATTAAAGATTTAAGAATTCCCAGGCCTCTTTGCGTTAAAGACGTCTGGGAATTCTTAAGCTTAGATTATGCTGTCTTTAGAGTAGTGGCAGAATGTGGTGGATGCCGTATGTTAGGATGTAGTTGGCGCCTGCTCGTTTTATACTAAGAGCTGTTTCGTAGAGGACATTGTCTGCATTGATCCATCCTTTTTCTGCTGCGGCCATAATCATGGAGTACTCACCACTGACTTGGTACGCTCCTATTGGAAGGGATGTTTGTTCGCGAATTTTACAAAGGACATCTAAGTAGGGAAGAGCAGGTTTTACCATTAGAAAGTCAGCACCCTCTTCTTCATCTAGCTTGCTTTCGATAAGAGCTTCGCGGACGTTTGCAGGATTCATCTGATAGCTTTTTTTGTCTCCGAATTGCGGTGCAGAGCCAAGGGCGTCTCTGAACGGTCCGTAGAGAGCAGAGGCGTATTTGGCGGTGTATGACATGATGGCGACGTTAAAGAAGTCATGTTGATCGAGAGCTTGTCGTATTTCTTTGACGCGGCCGTCCATCATATCACTTGGGGCAACGATATCAGCGCCAGCTTCTGCGTGCGCAAGAGCCATCTGAGAGAGAATTTCGAGTGTTGGATCATTGAGAACTTCCCCGCTCTTAGAGACAACGCCGTCGTGACCGTGTGTGGTGTATGGGTCTAAGGCGATATCAGTAATGATGCAGAGTTCGGGGAGTTCTTTTTTTAAGGCCTTAGTGGCTCGGCAAATAAGGTTGTTTGAGCGAATAGCTTCACTTCCCCTTATATCTTTTAGATCTGATGTGATGTAAGGAAAGAGCATGATCGCTCGGATGCCTTTGGATGCTAAGTTTTCAGCTTCGATTAAAAGTTTGTCAATAGAGAGCCTGCATATGTTGGGCATACTGGGAATGAGCTCGGATCGGTTTTCTCCTTCGATGACGAAGAGGGGGATGATAAAGTCGGTGGGATGAAGGAATGTTTCTTGAGAGAGTGCTCGGATTGCCGGGCTTTTTCGATTGCGTCTGGGTCGTTTGAGTAGCATAGTTTTTCCTTGTTTTATGAAAAGTGTGATTTTAAAGAAGGATCTGTTAAAATACTAAACATTTGGTTCATGCGTTTGAAAAATGATTACTGTTACTATTCTGACAAAAAATTCACAGAAGTATATTGAAGAGGTTCTCCTCTCGCTTCGAGCTTTCGAGGAAGTGCTTATTCTCGATAATGGTTCAACAGATGAGACGTTATCTATTGCTAAAAAGTTTGATAACGTATCGATTTATCACTCTCCTTTTATCGGTTTTGGTCCACTGCACAATAAAGCAGCACAGCTTGCAAAGGGAGATTGGATTCTCTCTATTGACAGCGATGAAGTTGTAACGGATCCTTTAAGAGAAGAAATTTTAGGCTCATTGCTCGATGATGGTGCTGTGTATTCTTTTCCGATGCATAATTTTTATAATGGCAAATGGATTCGTTGGTGCGGTTGGTATCCAGATCGGCATATTCGTTTGTATAATCGAAAGAAGACAAAATTTTCTGATGCGTTTGTGCATGAAGGCATTATTAGTGAAGGGATGAGGGAGATCAAGCTCAAAGAGCCTGTGCATCACTACTCCTACTCTTCAACCTCAGATTTCTTGCAAAAAATGCAGCGGTATACAGATCTGTTTGCTGAGCAGAATAGAGGTAAGAGGTCATCTTCCTTAACAAAAGCCATTTTTCACGGTGTCGCGGCTTTTTTAAAGAGTTACCTTTTGAAAAGAGGTTTTATGGGTGGCTTTGAAGGATTTGTGATCTCGGTTTACAATGCTAATACGGCCTTTTACAAGTATCTTAAATTAATGGAATTGAACAGAAAGGACTCTTCATGTTGCTCATCTTAACTTATCATCGTGTAGGTGATGAAAAATTTTCGAATCAGCTGCCTCTTTTAGAGTCTCATCTTGAATACCTCTCTGAGACGTATTCTGTTGTCCTACCAGAGGAGCCTTTGGCAAAGAAGAAGCTCTCGCTTTGTTTGACTTTTGATGACGCTTTTTTTGATTTTTATCATTATGTGTTCCCACTTTTGCAAAAGTTTAAAATCAGAGCACTTCTTTCGGTTCCTACGAAATTTATTTTAGAGACGACAGATCAGAGTGTGAAATCACGTCTTTCTGTACCGTATTATGAGGCTATGAAGGGTGATGTTTATCAAAAAAGAGCTCCATTTTGTACTTTTGAAGAGCTCTCTGAGATGGTATCGAGTGGTTGTGTTGAAGTAGCTTCGCATTCACACTCTCATCTTAACCTGACAAATCCTGGAGTT
>JBDQID010000145.1:0-4969 GCA_040264515.1 Chlamydiales bacterium | reverse complement strand
GTTGATGCGAATGCGGAGCGCCCGCGCTACAACCATTGAATGTTGCGCAAGGATAAGTTGCAGCAGCCTAGGGCTAGTACGCTGTCAAGATTGAATTTACGAATTTAAAGAAGGCGATTTTAACTGAGTTTAAGAGTTCATTTAAGATCAGGCTGAAGGCCTGAAATTGCAACAGCCCAAGGTTGCACTATCAACAATTGCCCTGTGCATAAGAGCTGAATAGTTACAATTAAAGGATCGAACCAGTATAAGATAATGCATTGTAAAGCCAAATAGCGAGAGTGTTATGGCAGGAATTGCAGGCATCGTCTATCCAGACCTTTTTCAAATGAGTCACCTTGTAGATACGATGCTTAACCTTCTTGAGCCCAGAGGCCCAGAAGACAAAAACAGCCACAGCTATAAAAGTGTTGAAATGGGAATTTGTGGTGGAGAGCTTACCTGCAATGATCACCGTACAATCTGGGCGATGTTTGACGGAACAATTTTCAATCTTGAAGAGTTAAGAAAACAGATCAAAGAAGCTGGATACTCTGCTGATAACGATTCGGCAACCACGCTACTTATTCACGCCTACGAGTTATGGGGAAGAGAGTTTATTGAAAAGCTAAACGGCTCCTTTGCAATTGTCATCTTCGATCACAAAAAGCAACGCCTCTTTCTTATCAGAGACCGTATTGGAAAAAAACCACTCTATTGGGCACACGTGCGTAACCATTTCGTCTTTGCCAGTGAAATCAAAGCGATCTTGTCCACTGGTATCATACCGCAAAGTCCCGCCGATGACGCCATAGCAGCCTACCTATTCCTCGGTTACGTCCCCCAAGATATGACACCTATCAAAGGACTAAACAAACTTCTTCCCAGCTACTACCTCGAATACAATCTTCAAGGAGAAATCGCCATTCGTCCATACTGGTCATACAGCTCCTACTTCAGTAAACACATTAACCATAAAGAAGATGAAATACTTTCGAACCTTCACGATTTACTAGATGATGCAGTAAAGATTCGAACACCTGCTGACAAACCCGTAGCCTGCCTTGTCGGCGGAGGACTCGGCTCTGCAACAATTGCCCACTATCTTTCAAAAAACACTCCAAAAGAAAATATCAACACCTACTCCGTTGCCTTTGCAAAAGAAAACTGTGACGACTTACTCGCAGCACAAAGTGCAATGAACGCCCTTGGACTTGCTCACGAATCTGAAAGTCTCACAACAGACTCTTTTTTCAGTGACCTCATCCGCGTTATCTGGACACTCGATGAGCCTATCGCCGATCCTCACGTTATCGCAACATGGCACCAATGTAGAATGGCCGTCTCTAATACAGATACAATTCTTAGTGGAATGGGAAGCGATGAATTACTAGGCGGTCACCTTCGCTACCAACTTAAAACAGCAAATATCGCACCGTCTAAACTCCTCTCCCTTATTCCAAACTCCTTCCTAGACGGCTTTGTAGTCCCCTTCGTAAGGCACTTTCATCAAAAGACCGCATTTAACATGCTCCGCCACTTTCACACTCACCCTCAAAAGCTAAGCTTCTTTTTACAGAACGCTATTTTTGATCCGAAAACACTCTCACAGGCATCACCATCCCTCTCACACTCCTTTAATCCAACCGTATTTTTACAAAAATTCTACCATCTAGACCATATCCATTCTGAATTACAAGCATTTTTATATCTGGATGTTAAAACATCCCTTCCCGATAAATTTTTACTACAGTACGAACGCATTGCCACAGCTCATGGACTCAGCTGGCGAACACCTTTTTTAGATCACCGCCTAATCGAATACCTTGCAGGCATCACAGATCTCGCAAAATTACACGAAGGACAAACAGCTCTAATTTTGAAAAACCTCGTAAAAGATTTTTTACCTCCAGAATTTATAAAGCGAGAAAAGGCATCCCGGCCAAACTTTTTTTCTTCATGGAGAAAAAATCCGATCTTTACAGATATCGTTCCTTTTTTAGAAAACGGAATCCTTGTCGAGTCTGGATATATCACAAAAAAATGGCTTAAAAGCCGCAAAGTTCGTTTCGCTCAACTTTGGTCTCTTTTAAACCTAGAGATCTGGTTTCAACTCTTCATTAACACTCCAATCACTGTCGGTTCAGCAGAGTCTCCACTCTCAAATATCCATCAACCTTAAATCGGGCAATAAATTAATATGGCACACAATCCACTCCGAGTCATCACAACAGCTCCAAAAGAGATCAAAGTAAGCAGCCCCCTTTCAACAAAAGAAATGATCAAAGCAAAATGTGACCGTCACTGGCTAAAAGCTCCAATCTCACTTTCAGAAAAAGAGCAAGAACGGGTATCACAGATTTTCGGATTCATCCAAAAGCATGTTTCATTAAACGGACTTAAAGCTGTTGACCTGGGATGTGGAAGAGGAGAGCTCTCTTTGCATCTTCGCAATGCAGGTTGCGTGCTTGATGCCGTTGATGCGTCACACTACCCCCTTAAAGTGCTTCAACGTGAACAAAATATACGACCCCTACAAGACTGCCTTCCCAACACAAAACTCGAAGATAACGGCTACGATCTTGTTGTTGCCACAAATGTGTTAGCCGAACTCGATGACAACCAACACCGCCTCTTTTTTTCCGAACTTGCCCGCCTTGTAAAACTTACAGGCTTCGTTGTTTGCTCAACACCGCTAGATATTGACTCTGTTGATGCACTAGAAAAGTTTCATAAGCTTGCCTCAACTGAGTTCGAATTCATCGACTGGCAGCTAAGCTATCAAGGAATGCAAATCCGCCTAGAAAGATCGCTTGCAAAGTGGTGGAAAGGCTCGCCGTCGTTTTTTTCAAAACGCTTTGCTCTTCTTGAAAAATTCGCTCTAAAGCGCGACTTAAGCCACGCCACATTCATCGGAAAACTACGCCCCCTTTTCTAGTGCTCTATCAAATTTAAGAATTCGAGTAGTACGATTTCTTAAGTTTGATAAAGCGCTTGCAGAGTATTTTCCTATAACAGTAAACTTTTATTTAATACAACATCGAGGCTATGCGCATGAGTTCTTCAGAAGATTATCTAGATATCGACTCCTATTCCACCCTGACGATTACAAGTGGTGATGAAAAAGAGAGACCTCTTTTTCTCTACCAACATAGAACAATGCATAAAAGACTCAATAACTTAGACGGAAATGTCCTCTGCCTAAAAGAGACAAACGTCATCACACAAGTAAGTAACCTTCTTGAAAACAACGCAACTGAATTAAAAAGTGATAGCCATCAGGCATATCACGGTAGCTATGTTGCTCTTGAAGCTCTACAAGATGTTAAGCCTATCGATCATACAAATAATCAACAAACAGAAGCTATTCATAAAAGCATGCTCGAAGCTAGCAATGCCTTAAATAAATTAATCTAAAACAGCAGTTACACTCTAGTATGCCCGTTACCCTGTAGCACCCATTTGTAACTTGTGAGCTCTCGCAAGCCCATTGGCCCCCTTGCATGCAGCTTTTGTGTGCTGATACCAATTTCAGCACCCAAACCAAACTGAGCACCATCTGTGAAAGCTGTTGACGCATTCGAATAAACAACAGCTGCGTCCACGCAATTAAAAAAGAGCTCTATGTTTTTCTCATTTGAGGAAATAATAGCCTCACTATGCTTAGAGCTAAAACGTCTAATGTGATCAATCGCAATGTGTAAGCTCGGTACTGTTTTAATCGCCATCTTCAAAGCAAGGAATTCAGATCCAAAATCTTGCTCTTCAGCCCTCTTTAGAAGCTCACTTGGGTAGCTAGCTTCTAAAGCAGCATAAGAGAGCGTATCAGCACAAATAACAACACCCTTCGAAGCAAAATCTATAAGAATTTTTGGTAAATTCTGTAGCTGTTTTTCATGCAGAATCAAAGTATCCAAAGCGTTACAAACGCTCACTCTTCGCGTTTTTGCGTTAAAGATTATCTTTGCTGCAAGGTCTAAATCAGCCTGCTCATCAACATACGTATGCACAATACCAGCGCCTGTTTCAATAACAGGTACCTTTGCATTCTCGCGCACGTAATCAATCAACCCTTTTCCTCCACGCGGAATAATTAAATCCACACTGTCCACAGCATCCAACAACTCTTTGACAGCTTCTCTCTTCGCCGGTAACAAACGAACAATGTCTCGATCAATGCTAAAACTCTCTAAAACTTCGTGAATAAGCGCAACGATTGCACTGTTAGACTCTTCTGCATCACTACCGCCCTTTAACACAACGGCATTACCGGATTTAAAACAGAGAGAAAACACATCCAAACTTACATTGGGACGTGATTCATAAATGATACCAATAACTCCAATAGGAACACTTAAGCGCGAAAGCTTGATCCCATTTTCCAAAACTCTCTCTTCTAAAACTTTGCCCAGAGGTGATGCCTGGGTTACAACATTTTTAATATCATTTGCAATGCTGCTCAGGCGCTCTTCATTTAAAAGAAGACGGTCGTATTTAGGATCTGCCTTATCCATGCGCTTTAAATCTTTTCGGTTGGCAACAAGAACCTGATCTACTCTAGTAACCAAAAGTTCTGCAAGAGCGCTCAGAACTTCATTCTTCTTTTCATCCGAAATTAAATTCAAATCTCGGCTTGCATGCGCCACTTTTCTTAGGTCTAATCCTGTCATTGTCATGATAGTTCCTCCGCTCGATTACAAGCTTTTTGCACGCCTTCTCTAAAAATCTGATCAAAAGCACTCTTTTTTAAATAATTAAGAGCAGCCTCCGTTGTTCCCTTTTTCGAAGTGACGCGTTCTTTCCACTCTTGAGCTGAAATTTCATCCCCCTCCAACAAAGAGCTCGCTCCAACAAAGGTCATCTCTGCAAGCTTTCTTGCCTGCAGTGCACTGAACCCAAACTCCACAGCTTTTTCTGCTAAAATTTCAGTAAGGAAAAAAAAGTAAGCAGGACCTGATCCAGAGATCGCTGTCACGCCGTTTATTTGAGC
>JBDQID010000144.1:0-4984 GCA_040264515.1 Chlamydiales bacterium | reverse complement strand
ATCTTCAATAAAGCTTACCGACGTGTAAAGTCTTATTACGTTAAAAAAGGGTTTTTCGAAGCAGAACTCGATTACGACGTTGTTCGCAATGAAGAGGCTAATACAGTTGAGATCGTTGCAAAAGTTACAGAAGGTCGTTCAGGCGTTATTAAAGAGATTCTTTTTACCGGAGTCACAGAAGATGAAGAAGACGAACTTCTAGAGCTTATGATGACCAAAAATTACAACATATTTACTAGCTGGTTTACAGGAAACGGTACGTATGATGAAGAGATGATTGAGCACGATCGACTAAGCATGGTTAATTACTTTCAGAACCACGGCTACGCTGACGCGACAATGGCATTTAATATCGCTGAGAGTGAGAAAAAAGATCGAATTAACCTGGAGATCACTGTTGAAAAAGGCAAGCTTTATACAATCGGCGAGATCTCCTTTGTCGGTAACACGGTTTTTGATACGGAAATGATCAGAGAGAAGTTCAAGCTTTACTCAGGCCAGGCATACTCTCCGGATAAAATCCGCGAAGGCATTCACGAAGTCACTGATCTTTACGGCAGTAAAGGTTACATTGATGCTTTTGTAGATTACCAACCACATCTTTCTGAAAACCGCGTATCTTACGACGTCTCTTGCAATGTTCATGAAGGTAAAATGTTTCGTGTTGGAGTTATTAAGATCTTTGGAAATACGTCTACAGAATCCCGTGTTATCCTCCACGAATCACACATTGTCCCAGGAGCTGTCTTCGATATGCGCAAGCTGAAGGCAACAGAGAAAACTCTGGATATGATTGGCTACTTTAAGAATGTAAACGTATATGCAGTAAAGAGCAAAGACAACGCAGCTTTGGGCTCACTGGGTTCGCAGTTTCGCGATGTAAATATCGAGGTTGAAGAGCAGAGCACAGGCAGCTTTAGCTTTGTTTTTGGTGTGAGTACACTGGAGAGTCTGTTTGGTGGAATTGAAGTGACAGAGCGGAATTTCAAATACCGCGGTCTTCCTAGATTGTTCAAAGATGGACCCACAGCTTTTCGCGGTGGTGGTGAATTTGCTCGTCTACGCTTTAATGTAGGAAGAAAGCACCGAAACTATCTCCTCTCTTGGACAAAACCGTATTTTAACGATACAAAGTGGATTTTTGGATTCGATATAGAGAAAACGAATAACCGTCGTCAGTCTGATGATTATGAAATTGACTCTCTTGGTTTTGCAACGCATGCAACATATCCAATCAACTCATTTCTTAAAGTGCGCTGGGACTACCGTTTACGTGATACAGACGTTCGTCTTGCATCGGACGCCTCACAACTGCTCAAAGACGAAGCGAAATACAGCGGACTTGTTTCTGCTACGGGCCTCTCTTTGATTTATGACTCAACAGACCATCCATACAAGCCAACCGATGGCTTTCGTTCCGAATTACACCTAGAGTACGCAGGACTTGGCGGTGATTTCTTTTTCGGTGGTGCAGCTTACACCAATACTTATTACTATCCTCTTCATGAAAAAGGTGTCATAAAGTATCGTGGTGATTTGCGTTTCATTCATCCTCTAGGAAGTACAACAGCCACAACCCTTCCATTGGGTGAGCGACTCTTTTTGGGTGGAGAGACAACGGTAAGAGGTTTTAGAGGGTATTCTATCGGACCGAAGTACAGCAACGGGGACCCTCGCGGAGGTATCTCTTCTGGTCTTGTCTCCATGGAATACCTACATAACATTACCGAACGTTTAGACGGATTTGTCTTTTGGGACGGTGGTGATGTTACACTGAAAAAGTACCGCATTCATTCAATGAAAATCGCATACGGTTTTGGATTGCGCATTGAAGTTTTAAAAAACATGCCCCTTATCATGGGTGTAGGCTATCCAGTAAATGCTGATAGCAAAACAGAAGTCAAACGATTCTTCATCTCTCTTGGAGGTAGGTTTTGATCAATTATAATCTTTTAAGGAGTCTTAAACTAATGAAAGTACGGAATTTATTGGCATCGATTGCCATCGGAACATCAACTCTTATGGCACTGCCCGCAAACGCCTCCACACCTACTGTCGCTGAAAAAGCACAGCAGCGCATAGGGGTTGTCAGCTTCCGTTCTTGCGTTGAGCGTTCAAAGACAGGACAAAAAGAGCAACGACGCTTTGAAGAGACAAAAAAGAACATGGCAGCTGTTCTCGATGAAATGAAAAAAGAGCTCGAAGGCATGGCAGAGCAGTTTAAAGATCCAAACTACTTGGACTCCCTTTCAGCAGAAGCGGAAGAGGCGCTAAAACTGAAGTTCCAAAAGCTTAATCAAGAAATGGTAACACAGGAAAACCAGTATTACCAAATTTTGAACCAAGCAAACATGCAGTTTGTTCAGGGGATTGCTCATACTGTAAATAAAGCAGCTAAAACTATTGCAGCTAACAGATCTCTTGATCTGATTGTTGACACTGAAACTTGCTTCTACTACCTCGATAAAATTGATGTAACAGAAGATGTTATTAATGAGATGGATCGCCTCTTTAGCGAAGAGACTTCTAAAGTAGAAGAAAAAGGAGACGCTACTCGATGAAGTGGACGCTAGCAGAACTTGCAGAACTAACACAATCTGAACTGATCGGAGATCCTAACCACGTTATTACGAGCGTGTCTGATCTGCAGTCTGCTTGCACAGAGGACGCTACTTTTTTAGCTCCAATGCTTCACGGGCAGCCCCGTTATGAGAAGGCGATGCAGCAATCAAATGCAGGCGTCGTCTTCATTGCAGAGCGCAGTCTTGCAATCGAAGGACGCAACTTTCTTCTAGCAAGTGATCCTTCTCGCTGCTTTCAGATGGTTTTCGAGAAGTTCGTTGCCGATAAAAAAGCAACAACAGGCTTCGAAGGCATCCATCCATCCGCTGTCATTCATTCAACAGTCAAACTCGCAGAAAACGTCACCGTAGCCCCGTGTGCCGTTATTGATAAAGATGCTGTCATTGGTGAAGGCTCATTCATTGGTGCGCACGTCTATATCGGATCGAAAACAACAATTGGCGAGAACTGCTTTTTACATCCAAGAGTCGTTGTTCGTGAGGAGTCTATACTCGGTAACCGCGTTATTATCCAA
Source organism: Chlamydiales bacterium (assembly GCA_040264515.1). GTDB lineage: Bacteria > Chlamydiota > Chlamydiia > Chlamydiales > JBDQID01 > JBDQID01. The sequence continues at coordinate 1,887 of JBDQID010000144.1, read as the reverse complement.
CCAGGTGCTGTTATTGGCTCTTGCGGCTTTGGATATACTCAAGATGAGCAAGGGCGCCATCATAAGCTACAGCAGATGGGTCGAGTGGAGCTTGGTGATGATGTTGAAGTCGGATCCAATACATGCATTGATCGCGCGCGCTTTAAGGCTACACACATTGGCACAGGGACAAAAATAGACAACCTTGTGCAGATTGGGCACGGTGTTGAACTGGGAAGCCATAACTGTATCGTTGCAAAAACTGCGATAGCAGGGTCTACATCGACGGGTAAGCATGTTACGATCGCTGGTATGGTTGGTATAACAGGGCATATCCACATTTCTGACTGGGTTATGATAGCCGGAGGAAGTGGTGTGACGAAGTCCGTTAAAAAGCCAGGCAAATACGGCGGTAAGCCTGTGCAACCTCTTGTGGATCAACAGAAGCTAGAAGTACACATTCGCAAACTCCCCAAGTATGTCGAGAGAATAAAGCAACTCGAACTCCTTTTAGAACAAAAAGGAGAGTAGCATGATAGGACGTTCTCTCATCCTTACCTCCATGATGATGGCTGTTGGGATGTTGGGATGGTTTTTCATGTTTCTATTACAGCCCTCTGCAGATAGTTTTTACACCTTTCAACTTCCAGAAGATCAGCAGCTCGTACTCGAGTTTTCAGCTGATCTTTCTTTTTATGAAAAAACAGTAACAGGATCTAAATCCCAAGCGCGCTACTTTGTTGAAGGACGTGTTCGCGGTCTTCCAAGTAGTTTGGAGCATGGAGTTTCTTACAGATGTCTACCTGAGCTTATTTCGATTTTTGACTCAGAAAAAGAGTTGATTGTTCATTTTGAACGCAAAGAAGATAATCAGTATCGCTATGTTGTAGCTCCCAAAAAAACAGATTTCGAACGACAACAGGTTTGTGATCTTTTTCATATTGACACCTCATCACTACAATCATCTAAAGACAGCTCTCTTTTTCAATACCCGCTAAACATATTTGTTACGAATCGGGGGCAGTTAGCAGAGCTTATTCTTTCATCACCGCTGAAGAACGCTCTGCATGCGGCAGTGAGCCCGTATTCAGGGGCAACTCTTTTAAATCACTTCCTCTCTCATTCAGAAAAGATCCCTCCACTGTTTGCCTTAAAAGTACCAAGCGATGCATGGCAGACTGAAGGTGAGTTTCTTCAGCCGCTTCTCTTTAATCACAAAGTGAAAAGCAGAGAGGGAAATATACTCACCATCCATTCGCGCTCTTTTCATCCAAAACAAGAATCCGACCTGCCGTGGCTGGATAATCATGCCAAAAAGATTTCTGGTAATGAGTGGAAGTTGAAGTGGAAATACGATGCAGAATCGAAGCGTATTCACTCATTAGATCTTAAATTCACTGCTCAAATGCAAGGCGCCTTTCTTAATCATAAAAGCAATTACAGCTATACGGTTGATCTATTAATGACTCCGCAATTTGAGAAAAGCCCCCTAACAGCAAAGAATTCCCAGACGTTTTAAACGCAAAGGGACCGAGGAAATCCTCCGGTAAAAAATTAACACCTACCGTCATTGTGTAGTCAGCTCTACGTCCTTTAATTTAAAACTTTACCCTTACGCAACATTCAGTGGTTGTAGCGCATTCGCATCAACCTAACATAGATTTCTGATATTTAGTGCTATGTGCAGGTCTTACTACTATTAACGCCGTTCGACTCTTAATTTCGCCCTGTCTACTGGTTTATAGAAATAGTTTTTAGGCCACGGTACCTGAGTTCAATTTGCGAGCGCAATTTTTGTATAAGATTCGTTAAAGAAAAAACGCCATGATGCCGACACTTTATTGGATAAAAAAAGGTAGAGGCATCATGGCTTATTCAAGACTCACTCTTAAAGAAAGAGAAATAATT
>JBDQID010000143.1:0-4985 GCA_040264515.1 Chlamydiales bacterium | reverse complement strand
TATTCTGTCAATCTTTAATTCTGATCTTGAGCTTGTCTATTGCCTATCTTTTGTCAAATAGTATGGTTTGATAATAAAAACATGAGCGATAGACAGAAGAATCGTTGTTACGAACATCCCCTTAAAGAATTGGAATGTTAGACTAGCTCTTTTTTGCTTAGGAACTCTAAGCTTTTCTTTTAGATCATCATGTATCATTTTAAGCGTCTCTTCACGCTTCCCTATGGCAGCGGCTCTGCAAAGCGGTAGGGGATGTGTTGCAAGAGCTTTAGCAAGTTTCGTACAGGTGTCGATATGCTTGTTTAAAATTTCAGAAGATACTGTCTTATCTTTAAATTGCTTCAACAGATGCTCGCCTATGAAATAAATAGCGAGTAGAGCAAAGCCGGACTCTTCATAATCACGATGTAACAGAGAGCTTATGCTTAATAACCTTTGAGTTAGAAGGGTTACTGTTTCTCGTTGTAAATCTGCTGAGGCATCAGTGTGGATTGCTTTTTCGAAAAGGTTACTTCCCTTTTTACTGTCAAATGCTCTCCAGCTTTTTGTCTCTCTTGCTATTTTTAGCAAGTTGTTGACTCTTCGCGGAGATAAACGCTTACACGCTACAAGAAGGAAGTGAATTGTTCTTGTAAAAGCTTCATCAGGCTCATGCATACGACACGCTTGGGTAAAGAGCTCCCAGCTCATCTCGTAGCAGCGATGTACTGTTGAGTGGTGAATAATAGCTTCCCATGCTTCGGGGGGAATAGTAGCAAATCTTTCAGGGGATTGTTGAAAGAGTTTAAAGAAATCTGAGCATGTAGTTTTTGAGACTTGTTTCTTCTTAGAAATTTTTAGTGCGAACTTGATAAGTAGTGCTTTAAATAATTCATCTGGAAAAAGAGGACGCGCATCAAGAAGAATCCTTCCAGTGAGTAGCAAGTTGTCACTTTTCAAAGAGTTAATAATCAATATTTCCCACCTCGAAGCTGCTTGCGGAGAAGAGATGTCTAGCTCACGCCTTAGCAAAGCTTCTCGCTCAGCTGGAATTGTTAAATTGGCTTTCTTTAAAGATTTATCTGTAAAGATGTCGTATAGCGCAATCCACTTTTCCTTATTGATTTGTGGATATAAGCGCATTTTTATAAGCACTTTAAATGCGACAACTAAATCTTGAGCTGATGCCGCTTTATCATTGATGATACGTTTGAAAAAAAGCTCTCGAAGGGAGAAAAGAGTAGCTTCACTACAGTAAGCATATAATCCATGTTTTTTCGCTGTTATGAATAGCTCTTTTCCTTTCGATACCGTAAATAAAGGGTGATGTAATAGCCTTTCTGTTATCTCGGCCCAAAGCTGTTTATTGGGAAGCTCTATCTGTTTATTTAAACTAAACTGAAGCAGTTTCCAAGCCCAATCACTCTTTTCGGATTGAGTGAATTTAACGATGACCCTTTCTAAAGCAAGTGGAAAGGGCGCGCCTTCTTGTTCTGCATCTAAAAAATCTTCGGGGAATAAGTGAAGGAGTGTAATAGATAGTTTAAATTCTTTGGGAAGCAGAGCGAAAAAGAGTTCCTGAATAATAGGGGCTCTTTGTTGGATTAGAATTTGTTTTTTTAGCCTAGAGCTATTCTTGAATATAAAATGTAGAGCAGAGAGTTCTCCTCTATTTGTAACATGAGACCGTATGAGTGTAATCCACGCTTCTCTTCGCTGAATTTCAAGAGGGAGCGGAGCTGCTTGCAGCAGAGCAAGAGCCAATTCTAGCTCGTCTTTAGTAAGGTGCGTTGAGAATAGTTTTGTGAAAATTTCGGCTGTGATGTTTTTTGGTTGTTTGATGCATAATCTTGTTGCTTGGGCTGGTTGAGAGGAGTCTAAATATTGAGCGCATTGCAGGTGATGCAGCTGGGCTGAGAGTTCGCCCCAGAGGTATCGAAGCTCTGAGGAAATAGAGGCGTCTTGCCATTGCAAAAGCCACGTCCTGGCCTCAGCTAAATCATCTCTGCATAGCTGCTCGAATAGAGCTCTTATTAACGCTTTATCTTTTTGAGAATATCCCTTTAAATAAATACCAAGAAGTAAGGATTCAGAAGCTAATTCCATATTTTTAGCTTCTCGAGCACTTTCTAAAATAGCGGCTGCTAGATTGAAAAAATGGTGGGGGAGGCGAGGTGTCATTTCTGTAATGAATCTTCTCTCATGCAAAAGTTGTAAGAGACGGAAATTTTCTTTGAACAATCCTTTTTTTAAAAGATAGTCAGAAAAAGTAATAAAGCTTCGATTTAAACTTTTTTGTAAATTATAAACAGGCTTTGATTTTACGACGCGTTCTTCTCCGTCAGCTATACGGATACAGTAAAAATGGTTTTGTCGAAAACTCCATGCATGATCGCTTGTAGTGCAACGGTTGCGATAAGGTACGCTCTTCATGAGTATACTCACGGCCTTTTCAAAGCTTTCTTGGACGGTTTCAGGATTAATAAGAGGTGACGCTAATAAGTGGCGAGAAAGAAAAAAGAATGCACTTATGGATTCGAAACTAAAGTAGTCCGTATCGCTTCTTTGGAAGGAACGTTTATATATTTGCCACGCTTTAAGAGGATCCATCTTACTAAAACCAATGATAATAAGCCGCTGTAGCTGCCTTATTTGATTGGGTTTAAACAGCCCGTTCATTAGAGAAAACTCTAGAAGTTGCTTGCCTTGCTGAAGGCAAAGCGGCTCTTGGCTCAGAGCCAACTCTTCGATAAGGCAGTATGAGAAGAGGGGCTCTTGATAGCCGTCTGCTGGTAGCTTTTCAATGAGGTGAGTAATAACGGTTTCAGCGGCAGGAGAACTGGAATCAGAAAGGAGGCTTCGAATATGCACAAGAAGGAACCGTTGGAATGGCTCTTCTGTTGAAAGAGAAAGAATGCTCGGTAGAAGGTGAATGAAGAAATCGGTTTTATTTAGATTTGGGTTGATGCAAAACAAAATGGGAGCAAGCGCTACGGCCTCCATTGATAAAACAGGATCTCTGGATTTAGCATACTGCATTACTTCGTTCCAGAGTAGCTTGGGGTCAATTTGTGCTTCGCTAAGCGCTTGAAGAAGCTCTTCGCGCTTTTCTAAAAGGAGCGGTAGATCTGTTTGTTGTGCATGGAAGAGAGGAAAAAGTAGCTGTTCTAAAAGCTCCGTAGAGAGTGCGAAGGGTGCTGTTATAGCCGGAAAGAGAGGAAGATCAACAAAAGAGAAGCGATCTCTTTTATCGATAGAAAATTGTAGGCGAGACCCTTCTCTGCTAAGAGCTACGACGGAGTCGTAATCTGTTGTACTGTCGGGCTCGATTAGCTTGAGGAAGAATTGGGCGACAGCTGTGGTGGAGAGGAGATGGAGAATAGATGGGATATTTTGAGGGCGCTCAAGAATTTCATTGGAAAGAGCTACTGTAAATGGAGAGCTTCTTTCTAAAGAATAGCTTTTTTGTAAAGTGAGTGGGAGATAGCTCTGAGCTGTTTTAAGGGGAAGTGTATCGAGAAGGGTTTGAGAGAGGTTAAGGCTGCAAGAGAGCTGAGCTGTTGCGGTATCGGGGAAGTGTTTTCTGCTTTTTGTATGCAAATAGAAGAAAGCGAGCTCTTTTGAAGGGAAAAGTTCGAAGAAGGTATGAGCGAGTTTCGTATCAACGCTTCGATCAAAAGAGAGGTAACCGCGTGTTTTATACATCAAAAGACGCGGAAATGCTCCTTTATTACCAGCTAAATTTGTTTGAATTAGCCTTATCTGTTTTGTCATGGTGTCAATAAACCACTCACCTAAGTAGACACCTTGATAACGTATTTGGCACAGCTCTCCCTTTGTTAAGAAAGCGAGTATAGAAGCGCTGAGAGCTCCTTTTGAAAAAAGACAAGGCTTCTGATCGCTAAATTGAAAGCTTAAGTCTAATGTTCGGACAGCAGGATCTCCTAATGTCAGTAGTAGAAAGTTATTTTTAAAAAGGCAGTAGTTTCCTAAACAACAGTTTTTGATTTGTTCGGGGCTTAGTCGATTGTAGGAGAGCTCAGAAAGAATGGAAAAAATAATTCTTGGAAGAAGCTCTTCTTGTTCTCTGGATGGTAAATCTAGAGTGATCCTTATGTCTAGATCATTCCATGCGGTTTTATACTCAGAGATTGTTGCTGTAAGTAAGCTTTGCATAAGAGTGCTTTGCGATGGCAGTTGATCCGCCATTATCTGTAAGCACTCCTTCGTTATCGGAACAGCTCCTCCAATCACTTCAATATCGCGAATGGGAAGTTGATATTTTAAGAGATAACTTAAAAACATCCCTAAAGTAATGAATATTCCCGGATAAAGTTGAAAGGGGGCGTCGAGTTGCTCGTGGAGTAGCTTGTATCCAGAAGGTGAAAGGGTATCAAGGCGAATATGTGAGGTGTCGTGATCTTTCAGTAGGTGAGCTAGCAGGTGTGGGGTAGAAAGAGTGTTATCTTGAGCGAAAAGGTGGTCTTCAGATGTAGAAAAAGACCCTTCTTTATCGACAGATTTTGTCTCGCCTTCTTGAGAAATGGCTGAGAGAGGAGATCGAAGATGAGTTAAAACAGAAAAAGACATAATCCAGAAAAAGTTAATTGATATTGGAGTGTAGTTTTTTAGAGTAATTGCAAATTAATTAGAAAGTATCTTACTGGAATGGGTTCTTTAATTGCCATTATCTGTTCTTAAATCTAGGGCGATCATATGATGGATAATTCTTTCTCTGTAAACTCTATTTCCTCTGTTATTTAAAAATAATAATGGATGAACAAGAATTAACCATCTTGTTTTTTCTTCTTCTTCCTTTTATTTAGCTTCTTTTTATCGAGCCTTCTTTCGCGGCGTCTAAAGCGCGCGGCTTGTAGAATTGCCATGGCGAAACTTCGCATGGATTGGTGAGGACCCCCGATCGCTCCAGCAAGTTTACCCCAAACACGTCCAAATCGATAAACTTTAAGATCATCTAAATCGGGAAGTTCGAGCTTCTCTTGTAT
>JBDQID010000142.1:0-5033 GCA_040264515.1 Chlamydiales bacterium | reverse complement strand
CTATTGGTGTGAAAGATCGCAGTATTTGGAAGCGAAGCGTATTTAACACCGTGTCAGCTTGAAATGGATCCTATTTCGTATCGGCTTGTGCTTGCTTTTCTTGCAGCTTTTACAAGGTTGTTTATTGATTATCTAATCGTATTTTTTTGTTGTTTCTGTATTATTTTGGGTATGGATAAAGAGAAAGCAGTAGAAATTATACGGGGTGTTATTCTAGAGAAGTTTCCTAATCTACAAGGGCTTTATCTTTTTGGCTCTTATGGAACTCCTTATATGCGTCAAGATGCGATTGTCCTTAACTTACAAAGAGCGTGTGAAGCTTCTATTGACCTTGCTTTGAGAGTCATTTGTATGAAGAAGTTGGGAGTACCGCAGAGCAGCAGGGGAGTTTTTGAAATTTTGGAGAAAAACAAGCTCTTAAGTAAAGAGTTTAGTTAACGTTAGCTCGACTCTTAATTTAGCCTAGCACTAAAGTACTGGGCTAAAGAGAGAAATGACCGCTATCGTGGTCTAAAAACTATTTCTATAAACCAGTAGACAGGGCGGAATTAAGAGTCGAGCTGACGTTAGTTATAGGCTTCAAAACATGGTGGGTTTTCGTAATATGGCGGTTCACGATTATCAAAAGGTTAACCTTCATATTCTTCGATCAATTTTAAATGAGCATTTGGTTGATTTCGGAAGCTTTATTATTGGAAATTTAAGACTAATTTTTATTTTCTTGTTACAGAGTCGTTGGCTTCAAGGAAGCTGCCGGTTGCTAGGTGGTCGGATGCTTGCATTTGAATTTGTTCGAGCCCCATGGGAGCGAGGCTTAGTTCTTGAGTAAGGGCTTTATAAAAGATCCAGTCGATACGGCGTTTTTTAGTAGGGTCTGTTGGAGTTAGGTCTCCGTCGGAGTGATAGCCTATCTTTTCTAGTACTCCTTTACGATAGAGTGGGGATTCAGATTCACTTGGATCTTCGTTGAAGTCTCCAGCAATGATGATACCGGCAACAGGAATACTTCTTTCTTGAATATATTGTTCTATTTTTTCGGTGTAGTCAGTGAGTTCTTTATAGCCGTGGATTTTTGAGGCTTCTTTTTTGTCACGGTTTGTTTCATTTGAGCTGTATCCAATTAGGTGCACACTTGCAAGCGCGATGATTTTATTGTTTATTGCAAAAATAGCGCATGCGGCAAAGCGTGGTAATCTGCTTGTATTGTGTTGGATATAGAATGTTTCAATACATTGGGTTTTTTTGGGATTGTAAAAAATTGCATTCCCAAACTGTTTAACGGCGTGTTTTTCAGTATGGTAGGCAACGATTGCAAGGGTATGTGTTTTACAATGGGTGTTAAAAAAATCAGCAGTTTCTTGTGATACTTCTTGGAGTAACGTTATGTCAGCGAGAGTGGAGTTTTCGAGGACTGTCCATCGTCTTTCGTCCCAGTTACTGTATTGCTTCCAGAAGTATGGAGGTCGTGTGGAGGACGCTTTTAGGGTTTCGGCTCCGTACTCTTTTTGCAGAGTGACTTTACCTTCTTCATTCAATCCTTCAGGAATACCCCAACGTACAGCGTGCCAGGGGTTCAAGACGTTGTATGTTGCAATGGATGGTAAAGACATGGAGCCGGATGCCATTTTTAACCTTTGGAAGTTAAAGCATTAAAGAAATGAGGTAGTTTATCTGAATAAACATTATTGGCAAAGGTGAAGTTGTATCCGTTATGGTTAAAGTTTTTGACAATATCGGGATTATTGACTATGCTCGCGCCATTTAAACGAATGGTTTGTGGTTATGTTGGAGAAAGTTAAAGCGCTTCTTTTTGGTGAGCGTCAGAGTGATGAGATTAGGGCGATTGCTAAAGAGATTGATGGCAAGGGTGTTGAGGGATTTTTTAGTCATGATGAGGGAGAGCTTCTTTATTACTTGGCGGCGGGATGCCCTAAGAATGGAACAATTGTGGAGATTGGCTCTTGGAAGGGGCGTTCTACTTGTTGGATGGGAAGGGCATCAGAGAGATATTCTGAGGCTAAAATTTATGCGAGTGATCCGCATGTGGGTTCTCCGGAGCATCAAAAAGATGGCCCTATTAACACGTTTGATCAGTTTAAGCTGAATTTGGAGAAGATGAGGGTTACCGAAAAGGTGACACCTATTGTGAAGTTTTCTTACGATGCGGTTGTGGATGTGGAAGAGCCGATAGATCTTTTGTTTATTGATGGTGCTCATGAGTATGAGGCTGTAAAGAAAGATTTTGATCTTTGGTTTCCTAAGTTGAAGACGGGGGGTGTGATTGCCTTTCATGATTCTGTTGGAAAGGGCTGGCCTGGTGTGCATCAGTTGATGGAGGAAGAAATTTTCGATTCTGTGAACTTTAAAGATATTGGTTTTGTTGGGACGATTACTTTTGCGACGAAGGTTGAGGCTAACGATGCTGTGGAGAGGGTAAAGAATCGTTTTACACATGTTGTAAAGAAGATGCATGAGGTTCGCAGGAGTGTACCGCAGCCTTATCGTGTGATTGAGCATCACCTTGTAAAGAGGCGTATTCAGAGGGGTTGGGTGCGTAGAATTAGAAGGCAGATTGAAGAGAACTGTTCTTGAGTGGTGATGGAGGAACTTTATGTCGTCGTCGGTACCTTTAAAGCGTAAGCGTAGAATTATTAGGACGTTTTATAAAAAAAGTTTGTATCCACCGCTTAAGAAAATAGAGCAGACGGTGCAAAGGGCTGTGCTTTCAGCTTTGAAAAAAGCGGTTCCTAGTTTCGATTCTTTTCGTCGTTATGGGATTCCGGCAGGTCTTTGTTCTAAGTTGGAGTTGCCGAGGGTTTTGCTTGAGCGAAAGCAGCTGTTATTGCGTGAGCTTCCAGCTTTTACGGGACAGCAGTCGTTGCATCCACTTTTCTTGCGTGAGCAGGAGGTTTCGTTACCGGAGTTGGATGTGACAACGGTTGAGGGTGGTTTAGCAATGGCAAGGGCTGCGCATTTGACGCAGGACGGTCTTTTGATTCCGGAGTTGTCTGAGGAGTTTACGGCTTTGGATCCTTTGAAGCACTCTCTTTTCACTTATAAGAAGAGTCGTCTACCAATTGAGGTAAAGGAGTTTAAGGGCCGTGTGGCATCTCTTGTGGCAAGTGGTCATAACAATTATTATCACTGGCTCTTTGATGTTGCTTCGCGGTTTTATCTTTTGGAGAGGTTTGATCGGGAGATCGACTTTTTTTATCTTTCGCAGGAGTGTCAGTTTCAGCGGGACTGTATTAAGTTATTGGGTATTCCAAGAGAGAAAATTATAGCGTCGAATGAGCATCCTTACGTTCAGGCTGAAGAGTTAATTATTCTGAGTTTTTTGCTACATCCTTTCGTTGAGAAACAGGGGAATTTTCCTTTGCCATCGTGGATTGTTTCTTATTTAAAGGAGCGGTTTTGTTCAAAGCAATTGAGAAAGAAGGCTCGTCGTATTTTTATTTCTCGTGCGGGAGGTAATAGGCGTTGTATTTTGAATGAGGAGGAGTTACTTCCTATTTTAAAGAGGCGTGGTTTCGAGATTTTTGCGTTGGAGAAGCTTTCGTTTGCAGAGCAGGTGGCACTTTTTCGGGACGCGGAGTATGTGGTGGCACCTCACGGTGCGGGGCTTGCGAATTTGGTGTTTGCACCTTCTTCTTGTAGGGTGCTTGAGATTTTTGCACCACGTTCAACCTGTATTTGTTTTTGGAGTTTGTCGCGTTTGAACCGTTTATCATACGATCATATGTATGGTGAGGCGGGGCATCCTGAGACGGAGTGTGTTGAGGAGAAGGGTTTCGATCATATTGTTGTAGATGTATCGCTTTTTGAAAAGAGGGTTGAGGCGCTTTTTTCTTGAGCTACGTTTATAAAACTATTTTACTGCTCTGTTGCATAAATAGTTTTATAGTTGTTTAGATAAATCCAGGCGAATCTTGCTATACCTATGTCAGTTGATCATACAGTCTTAAGTAAACTCATCGTCTGTGTAAATTCGAGACAGAGCTGTTGTAGGCACAAAAAAAGTGCCAAACTTCAGTCCGAGCACTACCGTGGACTAAAAACTATTTCTATAAACCAGTAAATAGGGCTAAATTAAGAGTCGAGCTTACGTTAGTATAGGGAGACTTTCCTTTGAACAACTTCACCATCTTGGTAGACTTCTTTGGTTATTTGCGCTTTTAATGCTGGAGAACCTGGGATGTTTACTTTACTTACACCTAGTAATAAAGTGTCTTTTTTGATAAAGCTTTCTTTATCTCCTTTTTGCTTTGCATTGCTTAGGATTTTTTTTCTAACACCTTTTTCTCCATCTTCTAATTTTTCATATTCAAAAGTATTTGAACTATCTAAATCAATCATTAAGATTGCATCGTATTCTTTGTTGCTTGGATTTTTTTGTGTTATATCTAAGTTAGGAAAAGCTGTAGCGCTATTTTTAGGATTTAGTTCTGAAATCAATTTATTGAAGAAACCTAGAGTATTGTGGCTAGAGGCGTGGGCTCCTGGTCTTTCGAAAAATCCGGGATCAATGAGTGTCCATTTGACGTTATAACCTAAATCATTAAGTTTTTTTGTCATAGCCAATTCTTGATAGCAGCCGCCAGCTCCTACACTCATTATTTTTACAGGAATTGATTTATCGGGATGGGTATCACAGATGTGATCGGTGAGAGTTGTTTCAATATTTTTTCTAATACACATTTTGCTTTTTCTATCAAATTGGGGGACACAGCCACATTCAGAAATTTGATTTGTAGTTGCTTTTTTTAGTTTTTCTAGAACAAATCCAGGTCTTATTAATACGTTTTCTAGTAAATACTTCATGTGTGTTGGTTTTATGTATAGATGATCTTCTTCACGATGTTTTAATGTTTTTTTAACGATTGAAGCAGTGGCTGTTTGATCTGTTTTTTGTTTTGGTTTAATGCCTTCTAAAGAAGTATAAACTTGTGTTTGTTGGAATCTACGGTCTAAAATTGACATTTTCACTCCCCTTTTACTGCTTTTGTTTTTATTTATACCTTTATTTTATACTG
>JBDQID010000141.1:0-5044 GCA_040264515.1 Chlamydiales bacterium | reverse complement strand
TAAAAGAAGCTCTCTTCAACTACTTAAAAAATGATGAAAACTCCTTCAAATTTTCACCTCAACTTATTTTTATTATAAAAGAGGTTGTTGACCAGGAAGTAACTTTTACAAAAGAGCAGCACAATATCCTTTCTCAATTCACACGAGCTCTTTCCTTAACGAAAAAACAAGACTCCCAAGCAGATCAACTAATTCTTCTTTTGGAAAGTAAATTTCGCACTCACTCCGAGCTTCTTATATATATGTTCTTCAATAAGCTTCAGGAGAAAAAAGCCGAGAATCTAGATCTATTTATCGAACAGGTAAAAGGAATTCTTGTTCCGAAAATAGATGAAGAGAGAGTTGATCTATTAAAAGGATTAACCCAAAAAGGTGAATTCCAAAAAGCTATTGTTCACTTCATTCGTCTTTTCGGAGAAATGAGCTACACTTTCGCCGATAAGCTTTATCAAGAAAATAAAAAAACACTTAACGAGAGCTTGCAGCTCCAAATTTGCACTGTGTTTATCCAGCAGCTTATAGAAAATACAGATCCAAGAGCTATCGGAGGCGCTATAGGGCTTTGGAGTCAGGAAGAATCCCTTAAAAACGGCCTTTCAGAGGAGCTACTATTCAGCTTAATTAAACAAGCAAGCAGCAGTGAGTTCCCTCAAAATTTCCCTCCTTTTTTAAATATCTTAAAAGAGAGTCGAGACCGTTTTCCAGAACAGTTTAATGAATCAATCCTCACAGATCCTAATATCTGTTTTAGCTTACTCCAATCGATCCAGCTCACTGGTAATCTGGAGTTTTTCGATGAAGTGAAGCCTCTAATTTTATCTTCTTTAAAAGCAAATCCCAACAAAGAGTTACTCTGTGATTTTTATTTGGTTCTTCACCATATCTCTAAAAATTCCCCGGAAAAAAGAGCTGAGCTTGCAAACGATGTCATCGAGCTGTGGGACGCTTTAAAATCTATACCACCTGATGAGGATGAAGAGTATAAAGCGCTTTTACAACGAAACCACTTTATCCTTCTTAACTCTCCTTCATTCAAACCTAAACACGCTCTTGTATACGGTGAGAGTTGTCTTAATTCCCCTACACTCCAAACTGATAACAATTTCGCTGATTTACTGAACCACATTGGCAATCCTTTATTTTTTGAAAAACAAGAAAGAGCTGCAGAAGCTGTCGGACTTCTTGAACAAATAATTTCCATCTCTCTGGAACAGCCTCCAGGTTACAACACGCTTAAGGCTGAATTTATCCCACAGTTTATTGATATCTTATGGGAGCAAAAGAGAGAGCCCTTTGTAAATATCGGTGATAGCCTGTTTGAAAAGGTCCTTCAGTTAGAAAACAGGCGTGCCTCTATCCAAAAAACAGCCACGAGAAAAAAGAATAAGGGAAAAAAAGGTAAGCGAAAATCGAGAGTTCCAGATTCAACTCAAACTCAAAGAATCTGCACATCGCTTTCTCTGTTAGTCCAAAAAAGAGTCACTATATTTATAGAAACCGAAGAGCTTAATATTTGGGAGAGGTTTGAAGATTTTTCTGAGCGTATGCAACTAAATCCATTAGAAAAACTTAATGGCTATACAAAAATAATAGATTGCATTTACACAAATCTTAACTCTTTTAAAGAGAAGTTAGGTGAAGATAAAGGAGATCCAATACTTATTCATCCTCCTATTAAAGAACTTCTTAATCTATTTGAAAATCAATGGTTACCCCTCTTCGCTAAAAAAAACCACCCTCTTGGCTGTGTCTGCCTTGCCTCACTGTTAAAATGTATGCAAATCAAAGAAAGCTTCAGCTTTAAAGAGGTCGAAAATGTAATTATCCAGGCGAAAAAAGCACTTCTCTTCAACGATAAAGGGCTTTCTTTAGAAGAAAAGAGGTTTATGTATTGTTCGATGTGGAATATTTTAGAATCTTTGACTTCGATGAAAAACACACAAGGTTTCTCTGAAAAACAACTAAACGACCTTCTTAAGATTTTCCGCCCATACATAAAGAAGATGACAGCTTACCGCATCAAGAAAAAAATTATAACTTAAAATTCCCTCTCTGTTTTTTTTCAGATAAATCTTAGTAAAAAAAACATCTCTGCGCCTCCGTATTGAAAACGTTCAAAAAAAATCATTCCGAAAATTACTGAGAAGAATATTAATTACTTGCAGGTTATCACCTGAGAGCTTATACTGTCCTGCATATTTTAGACATGTTGGAGAGTATAAATATGACCCGCACTAGCAAACAAGAAGAACGACGCGCTGTAAGCCGCAGAAGACCCAGACGTCCTTCAACGAAGACAGGTCCAAAAAAGGATCAACTACCTCTCGGTTTCAAAGAGCACGCAAATGTTCTAGAAAGCGAACACGCTAACAACTGTTTTATTCCTAAAATCCGCTAATTCCAGGTATCATTGCTATGTCAAGACATCCAAGCTACGGAAAATCAGGTAATAAAGGCCAAAAACGCAACGTGCTAAAGCGCTTCGAAAGAATTGACGTTCTTCGTAAGCTTGGCACATGGAAAGATGGTGAAAATAAAAAAGTCACCGGCCTGCCAAAGACACCTGCTACCTAAGTAAACAACATCACAGTTGTTTCTTGAAAAAGCGCTAAAACGGAACAGAACTCTCGATTTCTCTTCTGTTTTAGCGCTTTCTTCGTTCTGTGCATAAAAAATCAAATTATTCTTGAAATTCACTGTTTTTAATGTTAATATATAGAGTGTTATAAAGGTAATTTGGCTCAATAAACTATATGGTGCAGATTAATATATTCGACAATCAATCTAAATTGAATCTTAGCAAAGATTCAATTTCCCTCATTGTAAGAGAGTGTCTTACAGAAGAAAGGCAAGCCTGCGAAGAGGTTTCCATTCATTTTGTTAGCACAGAAGAGATCTCTCGCCTGCATCTTGATTTTTTCAACGACCCCACCACAACAGACTGTATTTCATTTCCTATGGATGACGAAAACGAAGAGTATCGCATCTTAGGAGAGGTTTTTGTCTGTCCAGAAACTGCTATTAACTACGCAGAGAGTCATGCTGTCGATAAATACGAAGAGACAACGCTCTACATCATACACGGACTCTTACACCTGATGGGCTATGATGATATCGAAGAGAGCGATCGCAAAGAAATGCGATCAGCAGAGCAGAGGCATCTGTCTCGACTAAAGAGCAAAAACCTCTGTTTGAGTTCAAATTCAACAAAGGAGGTCTCTTGCAACTACTAACTCTTGCACTTCTAGCTTTAGGAGGTGCGTTTGTTTTAACAGTCTTAAGCGGTTGCCTTCGCGAAATGCGAAAACAGCTCTCAAAACAACTACTCAATGAAATTGGAGCTCTTTTTTTCTATCGCTCCTTCCACCGTTACTTCTTTCCAAAAAAAGAGATCGACACACTCTATATCACTGCCATCAGCGCCAAAAGTCTTGCAACATTCTGCTATGCCGCCATCGCTATCATATTTCTATTTGAGACAACTCTCCTTCCTTTAGACTTCCCCGATAGCTGGAAGGAAGTGTCTACTGATACCCTCTGGATTAAAACCTTTTGCAGTTTTTTCGCTTTTGTTCTCTCTGCTCTTTTTATTGGTGACTTCATCCCCAGAACATGGGCCGCAAACTCCTCCAAAATAGCTCTCAAAACAGCAGCCCCCCTAGCTTCCATCTTTCTTTTTATAGCCTTCCCCTTCACTTATTTTCTCGTTAAGCTATCCCATAGCATCTCAAATAAATTAGGTTTTAAAACAAAAAAAGAAGCGTCTGAGAAGGTTAAGGAAAAAATCGTAGGCATCATCCAAGAAGCCATTACAACAACAAAACTCAATGCAGACGAGCAAAAACTCATCGAATCCGTAGTCTCCTTCAAAGATAGGATTGTAAGAGAGGTAATGGTTCCACGGGTTGACATATTCAGTCTTCCAGCGACTACAACGATTCGCGAGGCAGCAAAACTTTCTTTAGACGAAAGCTTCAGTCGCATTCCCGTTTTCTCTGAAAACGTAGACAGCATCATAGGCTTGTTGATGTACAAAGATGTACTAAAACTTTACATTAACAGCGAAACCGACCCAAATAAGCTTGACGCTCCGATATCAACCATCCTCAAACCCGTCCTTTATACACCAGAGACAAAAAAAATCTCTTACCTTCTTCAGGAATTCCGAAACACGCAGATGCACCTTGCGATTGTTGTGGATGAATACGGGGGAACCGAGGGTATTGTAACAATTGAAGACATCCTAGAAGAGATTGTAGGCGAGATTGAAGATGAGTACGACAAGGAAGAAAAGCAGTTCGAAATTTTGCCACATGGAGGCTGGATTGTCGATGCGAGAATGAGTATTCTAGACATCGAAGACGAGCTCGGGTTGAAAATCCCACAGGACGGAGAGTACGACACGCTTGGGGGTTATGTCTTCTACCGAGCGGGTTCTATACCGTCGAAGGGGCTGCAAATCCACCACGACGACTTCGAGCTCGAGATATTAAGTTCTAACGATCGCTCTATTCAAAAGGTTCGTATAACACCGTCTGCCGCGCAAGAAGCCGACACCTTGAGCAAAGAAGGATTCTAGCACATTTTCAAGAGTGAATTTACAGATAAGCTCATCGATATTTTTCGGCTTTTCTTGAATGATTTTTAGAGGTTATTTCGGATCAGACCTTCATCCTGATCTTAAATGAACTCTTAAAGTCATTCAAAATCACCTTCTTTAAATTCGTAAATTCAATCTTAACAACGCGCTAGGCCTACGTCAAACCAGGGAATTCTAGCCTACGAACCCTTATTACCACCTAATTTCATTTGAACAATTTATACGATAGAGCACTCGATCAAACGGCTCGAAATCTTAAATTTGACGAAACGACAAAAATAAAAACAACTGCTCGATATAGTAACAGTTCTATTTTATAGCGCCTGTTTTTATATTGATTTTTTTTCTAAGTAGCTTTATGATCTAATTTTAATAATAGATATCCTTTTTGATCATGATCGACCCTGAAAATCTTTTTCAAGTTTCCCTCCCCGCAGTTCTAGG
>JBDQID010000140.1:0-5142 GCA_040264515.1 Chlamydiales bacterium | reverse complement strand
CTTTTAGGAAAGCAAGAGAGGTGGAAAGAAGCGTTAGAGCTGTGTCGAAAGTCTTTGAGCATAGATGATACCGAGCCCGTAACGCATTATCAAAAAGCATTGATTCTTCATAATTTGGATGAGAATTCCCAAGCTCTTGAGGTTTTAAAGAAAGCTCTTTTCTTGGATTCAGACTTAATAGTTGCTTATTTTTTATCTGGAAAGATTAATTTGCAACTAGGGAATATAGACCAGTCTAAAAGACAGTTCGTTAATGCTCTGAGGATCCTTGAGTCTAAAGGTTCAGAGGAGATGATCCCCCATACTGGTGGCTGTAATCAAAAGTTTTTCTCAGATATGATCGTTAATATTCTAAAGACAAAAAATCTTTTGCTGTAGATTTTATATGCAAATTAGCTGCTGTTGAGTTGCCGATTTCTTGGTGAAATAAAAACCTTTAGTTCTAATAGCACTGTTCAGATTCATTTTTTGGATCTTTTTGCATGTTTAGAGGTTAAGTTGTTTTGTGATTGTAACTTGCAGCTGCTTAGAAGACAATGTGTTTGCTGGCAGTTGGGATAAATGAAATAAGGAGACAATAAGTAGGAAAACTTTTATTTTGCATATTCGGGAGATTTACAACTTGAAGGATAACTTTAGATGGATACAGAACCTGACCCCCCTCACTCTAATCGATTGATTCATGAAACAAGCCCCTATCTATTGCAGCATGCACACAATCCAGTTGATTGGTATCCATGGGGTGAAGAAGCCCTTGTTAGAGCAAAGAAAGAGCAAAAACCGATTTTTTTAAGTATTGGTTATTCAGCCTGTCACTGGTGCCACGTTATGGAGAAGGAATCGTTTGAGAATGACAAGATAGCGCAGTTGATGAACCAGAACTTTATTTGTATCAAGGTGGACAGGGAAGAGCGCCCTGATATAGATGAGATCTATATGGCTGCAACAGTGGCTATGAATGAAGGGCAGGGCGGATGGCCCATGACTCTTTTTTTGACTCCTGAACAGAAGCCTTTCTTTGCCGGTACTTATTTCCCTCCACATAGCGATTTCGGCCGCCCAGGATTTTTTCAACTGCTTTTTCAAATCACAGAGCTTTGGATCAGAGAGCGTGTTGTCTTCTTAGAACAGGCGGAGAGTATTACAGCGATTTTAAGAGAGCCTTTTGAAGAGTCTGCAGAACAGCTAGTTTCAAAACAAGTGATGGAACACGCGATTGCCCATTGGAAGAAAACTTTCGATGTTAATTTTGGAGGTTTTGGTTCTGCTCCAAAATTCCCTCCCGTAATGCCGCTTATGTTCTTGTTGCGTTATTATCAAAAGAGTAAGGATCGCGATCTTTTAAATATGGTTACTGATACCCTTGAGAGTATGGCTCATGGTGGTATTTACGACCAAATAGGTGGTGGGTTTTCTCGTTATTCTACAGATAGTCAGTGGCTGGTTCCGCATTTTGAAAAGATGCTCTATGATAACGCACTTTTAGTAAAAGTTTATCTAGAGGCGTATCAAGTAACCAAAAATCCACTATATTCTCAGGTAGCTTTTGATACATTGGAGTTCGTTTTACGAGAAATGACTTCGTCAAATGGAGGGTTCTATTCATCAATTGACGCAGACTCTGAGGGTGAAGAAGGGAAATATTATATTTGGGAGCAAGAAGAGCTTAACGCTATTTTAGATGCAGAAGAAGCAAAAGTTTTTTCTGTTTATTACGATATCACTCCTTCTGGTAATTGGGAAGGCAGAAGCATTCCAAACTCACCTTTAGACTTGCAAAGTGTAGCAGATTCCATGGGCATCTCTTTGGAATTGGCTGAGACTCTTTTAGAAAATGCAAAGGAGAAAGTGCTCTTTAAACGGCAGCAGCGTATTCCCCCCAGTAAGGATGATAAGATCCTGACAAGTTGGAGCGCTTTGATGATTTCTTCAATGGCAGAGGCGTCGCGTATTTTAAATGAGTCACACTTTTTAAGAGCTGCTAAAAATACAGCAGATTTTATTTTATTAGAATTAAAAGATGATAATGGAAAGTTGTTGCGTACTTACCGCGAAGGAAGAGCGCATCTGAGGGGATATCTAGAAGATTACGCTTACTTAGCTAATGCACTTGTTGATTTATATGAGGCGAGTGGAGAGATGAAATACCTTAAAGAGTCGAAGGCTCTTACTGAAGGGATGATAGAAGATTTCTACTCCAAAGAAAAAAAACTTTTCATGACAAATCCCCATGATCACGAATCTTTAATACTAGATCATTTTGAAGGGTCCGACGCCTCGCTTCCAAGTGCAAATGCTTATGCAGCTCAAGTCTTATTACGCCTCTCGCATCACTTCAAACAGACGGAGTGGTTTGATTTGGCCCAGCAGACGATTATGAGCTTTGGAAAAAAAATCATGCTTTTCCCCAGTGCATTTGCATCTAGTCTCTCTGTCTCCCTTGCGATTCTTGAAGGCCCTGTAGAAATTGTTTGTGTTGGAAAGAGAGAGCATAAAGACACTCAAGCTCTTCTCGAAGAGATCGCAAAACAATTTATTCCATCTCTTGTCCTTCTTCACCAAGATCCGGACGATGTAGCAACGGATAAAAAGCTTCTTAATGGCAAGGCAACAGTCCATTGCTGCTACGCTTCGACTTGTAAGCCTCCGGTAAACAGTACAGAAAAGCTCTTAGAGCTCTTCTCTGATATCACTCTCCAAGAGAAAATCCCAACCTCTCCTTTCGTAGGTCAGCTGTTGAAAGGCAAAGCAATATGCGATGCAACAGAGCAGTTTGCTCAAAAGGGGCCCAAGGGAGGTTACAATGAATTTGGCTCTACAGGATGGATGATTAGTCGTTTAGGTTTTGGTACCTATCGTATTGGTGATACGGAAAAGAGCCATCGTCATGCGATGAGAGATGCTATTCGTCAAGGCTGTAATCTTATTGATACCTCCACAAATTATACCGATGGTGATAGTGAGCGGTGTATTGGAAATGTAATCAAAGAGATGGTGGCGAATAAAGAGCTAAAGCGTGATGAAGTGGTCGTTGTCAGTAAGCTTGGCTATATGCAAGGAGGAAACCTCGATATTGCAATAGAGCAGGAGCTTGCTGGAAAGCCCTTTGCAGAGGTTGTTAAGTTAAGTAAAGAGTGCTGGCACTGTATCCATCCAGATTATCTGGCAGATCAGATACAGCGATCCATTGCGCGCCTTCGCATGGAGACAATAGATTGCCTACTTTTACATAACCCAGAATATTTTCTTTATAAAGCGCAAGAGGAGGGCACAGGGAGTCTTATCGATATTCGTAACGAGTATTATAGGCGAATTAAAGACGCTTTTTATTTTTTAGAAGATGAGGTCTCTCGGGGGCGTATTCAGTATTATGGAGTTTCCTCTAATACATTTGTTATTCCAAGTAATAGTTCAGATTTTACTTCACTCGAAAGAGTGCTTGAAGTTGCATATGAAGTTGCAGGAGAGAATCATCACTGTCGCGTGATACAGTTTCCTATGAACCTTATTGAAAGTAACGCGATGCTAGAGAAAAATCATGGGGCTAAGAATGTCTTAGAACTAGCAGCAGAAAAGGGAATAGCAACGCTTGTTAATCGTCCTCTTAATGCTATATCAGATGATATAATGATTCGCCTTTCAGGTTTTAGTGTCACAGATGCTAAATCTGCGATTGACTTTCATAAGCAGCTTGGGGTTTTATCGGAGCTTGAAGAAGAGTGGTGTCAGGAGATTGCAGCGCATGTCAATGCAGCACCAGAGGGAGAAGATCCGTTTGAAGTTTTTAAGTATTCAGAAGATTTAGAATCTTTAAATGGATATTTTAAAAGTTATGAGCATTGGAATGTTGTAAAAACACAGCGCATTTTACCGCAGCTAAATCAGCTTCTAACGGTCTTTGATGGCTATTTTAGTGGTGAGGTCGATTCTTTATGGTGGGGATGGCGTGAGAGGTATTATATTGCGTTAGAAGCGATCTTTGATGAGATTAAGCGCCAGAGCCTTGTGGCATCGCACGAAAAAAGCCAGGGAATTGCAAAGACAATCATTCCTTTATTGCCAGAAGAGAAACGTAAAGAGAGCTTGTCTCGTCAAGCTCTTTGGGCTGTAGGAAGTGTTCCTGGGGTCTCTTGTGTACTTAATGGAATGCGCTCTTCTGAGTATGTTAGGGATGCAATGGAGACCCTTTCATGGCCTCTATTCCCTTCTCCAAAAGAGCTTTTAAGTGCGGTTAGAGACTCTCCTCGAGTTTAAGTGCTCTCTTCAATATATTTGTATATCAAGAAAATCCAAACCTATGGCCAATCTTGGTATAAATTCAGGCTTAATAGAGCATTACTCTATTGAGTCTGTTTCCAGAGAGAAAAGGTGAGACCAATCTTTTTGTAAATCAAGAGCTCGACAAGTGTACTGAGGGAGTTGTTCCTCGCTTGTATCAGGAGTTATTGGGCAGTTCACTACAATCGTTTCAGGGTTTACAATTGATTTTATCGATTCTGTAAAAGATTGTTTGTTTTTGATTCCATACATATAGCAACAGATATTACTGATATAGATGGAGTCTGTGACAATTCCATTGTCACGTAATAGTTTTGTGATTCGTTGAAATGTTTCGGTTGTTCTGATATCAGCGGTGATAGCGGTAATTCTTCCCTTTAATACCATATTTCGGATGTATTGGTAATTCTCTTTCGTAGATAACCAACCTTCTTCTTTAGCTATTTCTTTAGCTAGATACTCTTCTGCTGTAAAAAATGATGTATGGATTCGTTCCCATCCGTAAAAATAGGCTGTGGAATTGCAATTTTGAGTTAAATATGAGGTGAATTTATTCCCAAAACTTTCTCTATCAGAAGAGTCTGCAACGAATACGAGAAACCTACAGCTAACAACTGTCGCGGCTTCGCCACTACTGCTCTGTTGTATAAGTTCTTTAAGTAAATAGACTTTTACCTTTGTTTTTTGTAGTCAGCTCTACGTCCTTTAATTTAAAACTTTACTCTTACGCAACATTCAATGGTTGTAGCGCGGGCGCTCCGCATACGCATCAACCTAACATAGAATTCTGATATTTAGTGGCATACGCTGGAAGTGCTAATATTAACGTTAGTTTGACTCTTAATTACGCTTTGTCTACTGGTT
>JBDQID010000139.1:0-5146 GCA_040264515.1 Chlamydiales bacterium | reverse complement strand
TTCTTTAAGAGTGAGTCTTGAATAAGCCATGATGCCTCTACCTTTTTTTATCCAATAAAGTGTCGGCATCATGGCGTTTTTTCTTTAACGAATCTTATACAAAAATTGCGCTCGCAAATTGAACTCAGGTACCGTGGTCTTGTATAATCAACTGACATAGGTAACACTACCGTGGTCTAGAAACGATTATCATAAGCCATTAACCAGGATCGAATTAAGAGTCGAACTTACACTATAAAGATTCGTC
Organism: Chlamydiales bacterium; assembly: GCA_040264515.1. GTDB lineage: Bacteria > Chlamydiota > Chlamydiia > Chlamydiales > JBDQID01 > JBDQID01. The sequence continues at coordinate 4,899 of JBDQID010000139.1, read as the reverse complement.
CTATTTGGAGTACTTCTTCAGCTTATTGTACAGCGTTGTACGATCGATCTTTAGAATTTGCGCCGCCTGATGCTTGTTACCATTGTTTGCTTTTAAAACACCTTCAATATGCTCGCGCTCGACAATTTCAAGTGGAATGTTTTGGCCAATGTTACTACTTGTAGCTACCGTGGCGCCTCCATTAAAAAAGCTCAAATGCTTGAGCTCCAAACAGCCCTCACTTTCGCACTCGAGAAGCAGTGCTCTTTCGATAATGTTACTAAGCTCTCGGATATTTCCCGGCCACCTATACTGCTTGAACGCCAAGAGAACATCGTCAGCAACACCGTCTATCTGCTTACCAAACTCCGCGCTAAACTTCTTAATAAAATGCATCACCAAACTCTGTAAATCATCTGCGCGCGCTCTTAACGGTGGCAACTGAATCGGTACGACATTCAAGCGGTAATACAAATCTTCTCGAAATTCACCCTCTTTTACAGCCTTTTCTAAATCACAATTCGTTGCCGTAATCAAACGAATATCCACGCTAATATACTCAACTCCACCGACTCTGCGAATCTTTCTTTCCTGCAAAGCACGCAATATCTTCGCCTGCATCGCAAGATCCATATCGCCAATCTCATCTAAAAACAGCGTGCCACCATCGGCAATCTCAAACAACCCCTTCTTAGCCTTCAAAGCTCCCGTAAAAGAGCCTGCCTCGTGACCAAACAGCTCGCTTTCCAACAACTCCGCTGTTAACGCTGTCGCATTAATCTCCACAAAAGGAGCATCACGACGACAACTTAACTCGTGAACCCTATGCGCAATGTGCTCCTTTCCAGCACCCGTCTCCCCTCGAATCAAAACGGTCGAGCTCTTACTCTGTGCAATCTTCTCTAAACCTTGATAAATCTTCTGCATCACAATATTCGGACCACATACAAATTTCTCTTCAAAAGAACTACGCACTTTCGAAGAGAGATAATCTACGCGAACTTTAAGCTTCTTTCCCTCTCGCGCACGCTTAAGACGCAAAAGCAGCTCGTCAATGCTAAAAGGCTTTAAAATATAATCAACAGCACCACGGCGCATCGCCTCGACTGACTGTGGAACGGAACCGTGTGCTGTGATCATTAAAATCTGGGAGTCCGCCGAGAGCAATACCATCTTCTCAATCAAATCAATTCCCGAAAAATCCGGAAGCTGAACGTCGAGTAAAATGATATCAGGCTCTCGTGCTTTTCCCTTTAAAGCTGCAAGAGCGTCTCCCCCCGTTGCCGCATCAAAGACAACGTAGTTCTCACTTTCAAGGAGCGCTCTTAGGGAAGTCGTGATTGTAGGATCATCATCAACAATCAATACTTTCGCTTTCATAAAACACCTAAACCTTCGCAGCTACCGGCTCTCGAACTTTAAAGAAATACTTCGGACGGATAATCGGTGTCCCCTTACCCTCACGTGCCTCTTCACGTTCGTAAACAACTTGAATGGCAATGCCCACACAACGTGAGAGCCCGAACATTAAAGTGAAGTACTCCGGATAATCGAAGCCGACAACAGAAAGAAGCGTTCCTGAAACAGCATCCACATTCGGATACGGATTGGATATTTTCGGGTTCTTAGAAAGCACTTTTGGGCCCTCTTCACGAAGGAAATTAGCAATTTTTACACGTGGATGATCCGCACGCATCTCTGTTGCCATATCATAAAGCACAGACGCCCGTGGATCTTCCACACGCAACACCGCATGCCCAAAACCAAAAACAAGCTCTTTATTATCCAATCTTCTTTGAATCAACTCTCCAACCTGCTCACCTGTTGCATCGTCGCCAAGCTCCGCATGTACACCTTTAACAAACTCCAAGCAGTCCTGGTTCGCCTTTCCATGCCTGGGCCCTGCCAAAGCGCACATCGCGCCACAAAGAGAACCAAAAAGGTCTTCCAAGCCAGAACAAATAGCCTTACCAACAAATGCTGAAAGATTTCCTCCACCATGATCGTAATGCAACACATTAAAAAGTCTAAAAACTTTCGTTAGCTCTTCTGCATTCGTATTCGGAACGTTCAACATCTGCGTAAAATTTTCCATATAGCCAAGCTCTGGACGAGACGTCGTACACTCCCCCCAACCAGCGTGATGACGCACAACGTTTGCCACGATTTCCGGCAATTTCGCGATCAAATTCAAACAGTCCTCACGGAAATTCCCCGTACCCTCAAGCATTCCACAGATAAGCAAAGCTGATGAAAACAGCTTCATCGGGTGCCCCTCTCTTGGCAGAGCACGAATACTCTCAATCATTTTAGGTGAACATTGCGCACGCCTGGAGATGTCTGAATAAAAATGACGAACATCGTCCTTAGAACCCTCTCTTCCATGATAAAGCAAATAAATCACAGATTCCGGACTCCAAGAAGCAAGCTCTGTCAACGGACGGCCCATATAAAAAAGCCCCTTCATTGGGTCGACAGAAGAAGTTGTACAATACCCCACAGGATAACCACGCATTCCCGTCTCTAAATGGTCCTTTGTGACCTCAAAAATAACATCGTCCATTACATTTTCTCCGCTACAGCTTTTGGTTTTATCAGTTCTGAAACAAGCTCACGCTCTTCTAATAACTCTTTTTCTGTCGAGGCCATACCCTCTTTCAAAAAGTCATTCCACGGCACATCACGCACTATCTCATAATTACCATCACCCTTTGAACGGCAAGGAAAGGAGAAAATCAAACCCTCCTTTACCCCATAAGAGTTTCCATCCGAACAGACTGCCGTTGAAAACCACTCACCTTCTTTTGTCGCTGTTACCAAAGAGCGCACAGAATCAAGCAAAGCGTTAGCAGCTGATGCCGCAGAAGATTTCCCTCTAGCCGCAATAATCGCAGCGCCCCTCTTCTGCACCGTACTCACAAACTCGCCATCAAGCCAAGCCGCATCGTTAACGACCTCGTTCGCAGCTTTAGAATCAATCCTAGCATTATAAGCGTCTGGAACCTGTGTTGCTGAATGATTTCCCCAAATCGTAACATTAGACACACGCTCTGACGGTACATTTGCACGTACAGCCAACTGCGCCACTGCGCGATTTTGATCCAAACGCGTCATCGCATGGAAATTCTGACGTGGGATCTGTGGTGCATTATGCATCGCAATCAAAGCGTTCGTATTGCAAGGATTCCCCACAACAACCACCTTAACATCTCGATCCGCAACCTCGTTTAACGCCTGCCCCTGAGCAATAAAAATCTTGCCGTTCTCTTTAAGAAGATCTGAACGCTCCATTCCAGGCCCACGTGGCTTCGCACCAATAAGCAGCGCCCAGTTGACATCCCTAAAAATCTCCTTTGGATCACTACCAACACGCACTTCTTGCAAAAGAGGAAAAGCGCAATCCTCCAACTCCATAACAACACCCTTCAACGCGTCCAAAGCCGCAGGAATCTCTAAAATATGTAGAGCAACAGGCTGCTCTTTACCAAACATCTCTCCACTTGCAATGCGAAACAACAGACTATAAGCAATCTGTCCACAACCGCCAGTGACAGCAACACGCGTTACGGGTTTTGTCATCGAAAAATCTCCTCTTTTTTTTTAATCTTTTTTTCACTTTTCCCACATTCTATTCCCTCTAAGCAAATCTCGCAAGGTGGTTTTATTTTTATCTCATAATATGTTAAACTTTTTGACTCCTTTAATTTTAAAACTTTAAACAGATGCCCCAGACTCTAGCCCCTACAACTCAGCTGAATGTAACCGAGATTTTTTCCTCCATCCAAGGAGAAACATCCAGCTCCGGCCTCCCAACAACATTCATTCGCCTCTCAAGCTGCAACCTCCGCTGCAGCTGGTGCGACACCGACTACTCATTCAGCCGGGGCACATCCCTAAATGTAGAACACCTCCTTACAAACGCCGATCTCTTCGGCAACAAATACGTCTGTATCACTGGCGGAGAGCCCCTCTTACAAAAAGGCGTTCACCTCCTCATGGAGCTGCTCTGTGATAAAGGATATAACGTCAGTATAGAAACAGGTGGCTCTCTCGATATTAAAGAGATCGATACCCGCGTTCGCACAATCCTAGATATCAAATGCCCCGGTAGCGAAATGGAGCACAAAAATCTCTACTCGAATCTCCTCTTTCTTAAAAGTGATGATGAAATTAAATTCGTTATCAAAGACAGAAAAGATTACGACTGGGCCGTAAACATCTGCATAAAACACAAACTCTTCGAACGCAATGTACTCTTCGCCCCCGTCTATAACGCACTCAATCCAGAACAACTAGCCGAATGGGTACTCTTCGACAAACTACAAGTACGCCTCAATCTGCAAATCCACAAAATTATCTGGCCACACAAAAATGAAGGTGTCTAATAAATGAAAGCTGTTATCCTTTTAAGTGGAGGCCTTGACTCCACCGTCGTCCTAGCCCTCGCCAAAGCCGCAAACAAAGAGTGCCACGCCGTCTGCTTCGACTACGGCCAACGTCATAAGATCGAGCTCGATGCCGCAAAAGCTATCGCCGAACACTATTCCATACCAGTGACAAAAATCCAAATCGACCCGTCCGTGTTCAGAGGCTCCTCCCTTGTCGACTCCCAACTCAACGAAAAAAATCGCTCCCTTAAAGAAATCGAAAACAGCGGCATCCCCAGCACATACGTCCCCGCAAGAAACACTCTTTTCTTAAGCTACGCCATGGGACTTGCCGAAATTATAAAAGCTGACGAAATTCACATCGGTGCCAACGCCGCCGATCACAACGGCTACCCCGACTGCCGGCCACGCTTCCTTAACGCCTTTCAACAGCTCATGGACCTCGCCACACAACAAGCCGTTGAAGGCAACCCACCACACCTACTAACCCCCCTCATCACATGGGACAAAGCCGAAATCATCGCTCAAGGCC
>JBDQID010000138.1:0-5222 GCA_040264515.1 Chlamydiales bacterium | reverse complement strand
TTCCAATAGAGGTCATTTCAGCAAGGCCTTTGCCTTTGCCGCCTAATAGATTTCTGTCCAGTGGGGGAGTTGCTAAGTCTAGACCAAATGGGTAGACGTATTGTGTTTTTGTTTTCTCTATAGGTTTAGTGCTCACCATTTTCTTCTCCTTTACAGTTTTTCTTTCCACACATTAGCGAACTTTCGATTTGAAACAAATAAAAAGTGAAAAGGTTATAAGAAAATTTTTCACACCTCCCTTCATCCGGTAATTTAGACGTTTGTATTATAGCGTCTACTGCTTCGTTAAACTTATAGCAAGATTGGCCAGAAATCCAAATCTATGACCAACCTTGCTATAACATTTCCGAATGGAGTGAAATAATTCTAAAGTTTGAGTCGCCAGATGCCGAATATAAGCTTGTGAGAAGTCTGCCGCATTGCGATTTTAGACCTGTAAAAAACAGGTGAAGTTATGTGTGACGCTTTGCTCCTCTCCCTTTAATGATGAGAGTTCCTGAGGAGAGGGGATACATTCTCTATAGCTAGTAGAGGTGTATTCGATGAGTGCGGGAAGACTTCTCGTTTTTTTCTTTTTTAGATAAGTTTAACTCACTGGCTGTCTTTTGGTTAAGCTTGACTTTCGGATGTTTTCTATCCTTGCTTTTTGTTCTCTGTTTTGTTAATATTAATATCTTTAACATCTAATTTGTTGAGTTTTTTATGGATTGCATCAGTTCGATAATGCTCTTTATTGGTGATCATGTTCAATATGCGCACTGGATTATTTTCGGGGCCCTTCTTTTAGCAGGCTTGAATTTTCCTATCAGTGAAGATCTTATGCTTGTAACAAGTGGCGTGCTAGCTAGCACTGTGGTTCCAGAGAATACGATGAAGCTATTTATTGGTGTTTTTTTGGGATGCTATCTTTCTGATTGGATAGCGTATTGGCTAGGTCGTTGTATTGGTAATAGAATTTGGGAAGTTAAATGGTTTAGGAAAATGGTCTCTAAAGAACGATTTTCCCTGCTCAAAAACTTTTATCATCGTTACGGTTTCTTCACTCTTCTTATAGGGCGCTTTATCCCCTTTGGTGTGCGTAATTGTTTATTCATTACCGCAGGGATTACGAAAATGCATTTCGGTAAATTTATTGTGAGCGATGGAATAGCGTGTATTATTTCTAACTCCGTTCTGTTCTATCTTGCGTACTCTTTTGGGAAAAATTCAGACGCCCTTTGGGGATACATTAAAACGTACAATATAATTATTTTCACATCCTTCGCTATAATAGCTCTTTTATTCCTACTTTTAAGAAAAAATATCACATCGCTTATTTGGCAAGGTGAAAAAATTTGAGATTCTCTTTAACAAATTTCACTACACTTTCGAATTTCTTAACTCTGCTTCGAGCTCCCCTTGCACTGCTGTTTTTGTACGACTCTACGGCCATACGCTTAATTGCGATTGGTATTGCAATGCTAACAGATGCATTAGACGGCTTTATCGCAAGACGTTTTGGTACAGTAACCCACATCGGAACACTTCTCGATCCTATCATGGACCGTTTTTTCGTTATTTTTCTTATTATGGTTCTTTTCTCAGAGCAAAGACTCGATTCTTGGCAGATCTTTGCAATGCTCTTTCGCGATATTGTACTTTGTGTTTTTGCGGTTTTTCTGCGCCTTTATGGTAATTGGGACGCATGTCATGTACAGGCCACCTTTTGGGGAAAGGCAACAACATTTGGTCAGTTTTCTTTGCTGACCTGCCTCACGCTTGGACTCACTTTCCCATGGTTTATCTACCTGGGTTTTATCGCCGTTGGTCTCTTGCTTGTAAAAGAGATAATTGATATCTATCATGAGCAAACTGTTACACAATAAGTGCTGATAGAGGTGATATATGAGCGTTCCGTGCCCTTCTTGGAGGGAGTCGCTTCCTTGTGGTTATAATGAACAGATAATGGACTCTTATCAATGGTATCAAAGAGACTCATCTCTTAGAAACTATGTTTGTATGAGCCTTGATTATATCGAGCTCTCTATTCAGCTTGTAGCAAGCGTTGTACATAACTTGTTTATGGGACGAACCCTCTTTTTTTCTTGCATAAGAGATTCTTTGAAAAATCGCTCCTTTCGCCGTTTATGTTGCTATTTTTCTGTTAATATAGCGGCTTTAACAGTGGGGGCTATAGGTTCGATTTTTCCTTTGTTTATGACGATTGTAGTTTTATATCCAAAGTTCGAAAAGAGGATAGAGCTTTTTAAAGAGCGTCTGCGATCGGATGCTGTTTTTAAAAAAAAGATCAGCGCTCTTTGGTTTTCTTCTCAGAAGAGTCTATCTAAAATACGTGTAAATACTGTCCTAGAAGAGTATCAGAAAGCTTATCCAAGCAAGTATTTTTTTTTAGAGGAAAAACAGCTTAAAGCTATGCTCGGTATGTATCTTTTCCATTTTTATAAAGACACTTTAATCTATTTTTCAGGGCAATCTAAGACTCAATCACTACTGCATGTGGAAAAAGCGTATGGGGATGGAGGGTGTGCTTTTCACACTCTATTAGGAGATGTTCAACGAGATGGTAAGCTGTATTCTCCTTTTGGAAGGGCTAAATTTTGTGAATTTTTACAAGAAAAATTAGATAAAGGGGAGCCTTTTCCTCCCCTTTTAGAAGGTGATGGCTTAGCTTTCTTGCCAGATGGTGAAGAGCTGGTTCCTGTAGCTGGGGTGTTAAATGATTATTTTCGTGGGTTTGCTGTAGCGGAAGAAGGTTTTAAAACTTCTATTGTGAAATTGATTTATCGAGAGCTACGGGATGAGTGGGAAGAGCTTGAGGAGTTATGGAAAAGAAAAAATAGAGCTTTGTCGATTTATCAAGAATCAATAAAAAAAGGAAAGAGTTCTTTTAAAAAAGTAAGACTTGCTATATTTCAAAGAGCTCTGCGGTGCATTGAAGAGAAAAAGCGCCTTCTAGAAGAGCGGTTTGTACAGCATGGGGAAGTTAAACAAGCTTATATAAATCATCTTCGAAAAACAGGGAGCTATCTTTTGCAGTCTGAATTTTTTGCAGTTGCAGATTATTTTGATAAAGAACTGCATCTTTATCGTCCTGTAGAAGGCGAAAATCTAAACAGAGCAATAGCGTGTACAAAGTATAACAAGGGCGCTACAGGTGGAGTGGTCTCTTCTTGGTATAACGGCTTTAATCATTATGACCGTCTGCGCGTAGAGCAACTTTAGTAGAGCTGTATTTTTTATAGGATACTGGGGTACTGCTTTGTTGCTGTTAGCCGGTGCTTTTGATACTTGTTGCCTCAGCTGGTGTTATGATTGCAGCATCGTTATTTGCATCTTCATTAATGGAAATCGTTTCGTGATGTTCTATGAGAGAATTGAACTGTTTGCCAAGTGCTTTGGCAGCAAAAATCCAGGAGATAATAGCTACAAGCACAAGAACAGAGATATAAGGTGCGCATAAGGGAAGCGTAGAGAAGATCATAAGAAGGATTTGGTAGATTAAAGAACCTCCTGATTTACCAAGGCGTGAACCCACACCGTCGATAGCAGCTTTGCCTTTGAGCTTGCACTCTCGACTCAAAGGTATGAAGGCAATTTCTTTTGTCGTATCAAATACAGTATACTTTGCAGAACGCGAAAGCGTGTTATGTAGTGAGCCGAAAAGGACGAGCATGAGGAGAGGGGATACGCCTAGGAGTCCAAAGGAGAGGTCAAAGAAGTGGACCTTCATAAAGAAAAAGAAGAAGAAGCCGAGTGTTGCAACGCCTAGAAAAATTGGAGTGATAAGAGCTGTAAAGGTCCATCCGCATTTTCTAACTGCTTGACCTGAGACGCAAAGTGATCCCAGAGTTGCAATAATTCCTACAGCAGAGGTCACTTTGTTAATATGAATATTGTAATCGTTAGGATTGGGGAATAACAGTCGTAGTTCGCTTTTCCAAAGTACTTCAACAAGATTGATAACTAGGCTGTAAGCTACGACAATACAGGCGATGTACATTAGATAACGGGATTTTGCAAGGTAGCGGAATGTTTCTGTCAAAGACATTTTGATTTTGCTTTTTGGGTTTTTAATGGGGCAGATAGAGTCTTTGATAACATCGTGAGTATGCAGCCAGCGGAAAATAGCGATAATAGCAAGACCACAAATAATAACGGTGGAGTTGAGAAGGATAAGGGTGTGTTGCCATGGGTCACTGCTGAGGGGGAACAGTTTGTAAAGGGTGTCTCCTGAGAAAAAAATAGAAATTTGTCCTGAAAAAATTCCAGCTATATTAAGGCCGATGCCCAAAAGGCCATAAAAGCGCTTTGCTTCAGTGACATTTGAGATTTCGTTTGCAAAACCCCAGAAGAGAAGAGATAAAATGATGTTACTCCAAAGTTCAGCCATTACATAGTAGGTTGTAAAGGTCCAGTTGCGAAAAAGAGCAATAAAGCCTTTGCATCCAATAGGGAGAAGGGTCTCTAAGTGGTCGGCGATTAAGTGAGGATGTAAGAAGTCTCGGGCGGGGTAGAGGACTGTGATAAAGAGGAAATAAAAGCTAAGAAATAAAGAGACAATAATATAGAACACTTTTTCTCTAGATACTTTACTGGAAAGCTTTGCAAAGATATAGGTAAAAAGAAGTGCCATGGGGAGTAAGACCCACACCTTAATAAAGGGGATGGTTTCAGCACCAGACCCCTTTGCTGTGATAATAACGGTGTCTTTTGCAGTCTTGAGAATATTATAGTTAAAAGATATGAGAAGTGCCATAAGCAGCATGGGAATGATTTTGCGATTCTCATGCTTGTGTATCGGCCATAAAAAGGCTCGTAATCTACCAAAGTTTTGATTTAGCGATTGACTCATGGAGCTCATTACCTAATAAATAAAGTGGTTGTTGGGAAGAGGGCAGAGCGAAACTACAGCAAGAAGGGGCGCAGCTTAAGAGCAAGCTAAGGGGCTGATAGTTATTTGTCTTATCGTTCTGCATATGTAAAAGATCTAAACAAAATAGTTGATTTTAGATAGAGATTATAACAGGTTCAAAATTATTTGACAAGATCTTAATGCCTTCCTAACGATTTAGTTGCTAGTAAATTATTTAACATATTGAATTTAAACAAACTCAGCTATTGCTTTTACTCTTGTTTTACGGCAATTCCTTTTAGGATATTTTCATTATAGCATTAAAAAAGAAGGGTTGAAATTCTTCGCGTTTCATAAAAGAGTTCTAATG
>JBDQID010000137.1:0-5279 GCA_040264515.1 Chlamydiales bacterium | reverse complement strand
TATGCCACGGTAGGGGGTGTAGATTAAATAAAGCAAAGCTCATGTGATTTCTTACGCTTTTATCGTACATGTCTCTAATCGATCGACGTTAAATCGTTTATGGGAATAGTTTTTAGACCGCGGTAGTGGTTGTTTCTCTCTTTAAACCAGCACTTTAGTGCTGGGAAAAGGTAGAAAAAAATCTATGCCACGGTAGGGGGTGTAGATTAAATAAAGCAAAGCTCATGTGATTTCTTACGCTTTTATCGTACATGTCTCTAATCGATCGACGTTAAATCGTTTATGGGAATAGTTTTTAGACCACGGCAGTGGTCGTTTCTCTCTTTAGCCCAGCACTTTAGTGCTGGGACAGGATAAAAAACAATCTATGCCACGGTAGTGGTATTTCTCAGGATCTCAAAGTCAAAGGGAAAGAGAGGTGTAACTACCGTGACACAATGTTTTTATTATCCTATCCCAGCACTAAAGTGGTGGGCTAAAGAGAGAGATGACCACTATCGTGGTCTAAAAATAACCACTAAACCATTAACAGATAGCGTGTTAACGGCTGGTTAGGCGCTAAGTGCGGTGAGTCTGAATCTGTACCGGGCCACCTAGATTTTCGACTGTGAATTCTAATAGATTATTACACGATTTAAACGTAGGATCGATGTATAATTTAGATCCTTCTTCAAGTGATACCGAAATAAAATGATGCTCATGAAAGATATGATCTGCCATATTGACTCCATCAAATCTGTGATTACTGCAATTCACCTGGCACCGTTCGAACTTTATCTCTTCGATTCTGCAATTTCGAATTCCACTCTCTTTTATCATGTTTACAAGAGCGTAAGAAAGAAAAGAACAATTTAAACCTAGCATATTATCCTTTATCATAGAAAGTATGTTTTTTTTCTCTTTTTTCGGTAAATTATCGATGTGATGAGAAAACTTTTCTAAGTAAACTTCAGAAATTCCTTTTCCCTCTAGAAAATCGTCGTAAGTAAACCCGTAGCTTCTAGGGTCTGTTGCTCCGTAAATATAGTTATTATCCTCAATTTTTTCGAAAAATTTTTGCACGCATTTAATGAGCTTCACTTCGTTTGATGATTTATTTACATATTCTTGTTTCTTTGTTTCGTATAATCCTGGATTATGGCTAATAATAGCTGTCATTGATACATCCCCTCTAATATTTTAATTTAAATTATGCCTATATTTTAACTAAACAACGTTTTTTTTATTTTAAGCATTAGTTAAGATTGTGTTTTTCTTTTTTTTCTGTGAAATTAATTACATGGAGTAGTAGCTTGTTTTGACTTTTGAATATCGAATTAATAAATAAGGGGGGGGGAAGTAAATTATCAGTAACAGAGACCGAACCAGCAGTAATACTTAAAACAAATCAGAAAACAGCAAAGATTTTGTAATCTAGAACTTACAAATATTATCAAGAAAGAAATGATTGATTAGAGAGCCGTATATCTCTTGCGGATTTTCCTTATTTTGGATAAAATGCTTTTTTTATTTCTATAAGCATTTAAGGATAGGTTATGAGCCACAGCAAACTACTTTCCACCATTATTCGTCGCCCCACAAGAGAAGTTATGGTTGGAAATATCGGTGTTGGAGGCAATAACCCTGTTCGTATTCAGTCAATGACGACAGCCGATACCAGAGATGTCGAAGCGACCACTCAGCAAATTATCCACCTAGCCGATAAGGGCTGTGAGATCGCCCGCGTGACCGTTCAAGGGAAAAAAGAAGCCGCAGCATGTGAGCACATCAAAAACAGCCTTATCCAAAAAGGATATACAATTCCTCTCGTTGCTGACATCCACTTCTACCCACCAGCCGCTATGAGTGTTATCGACTTCGTTGATAAAGTACGCATCAACCCAGGGAACTTTGCCGATAGAAGAGCCACCTTCAAAAGCTTAGAATATGATAATAACAGTTACCAAGCTGAACTCGATCGCATCGAAGAGAAATTCGCACCACTCGTTCTAAAATGCAAAAAATTAAATCGCTCTATCCGCATCGGAACCAACCACGGCTCCCTCTCCGATCGTATCATGAGCCATTACGGAGATTCCCCAAAAGGAATGGTCGAATCAGCTCTCGAATTTACTCGCGTTTGCCGAAAATATGACTTCCACGATATCATATTCTCTATGAAATCTAGCAACACTCACGTCATGCTAGAAGCGTATCGCATGCTCGTAGCCTCCCTGGACGAACTCGATTGGAACTATCCCCTACACCTAGGTGTTACAGAAGCAGGAGAAGGACAAGAAGGGCGTGTAAAATCCTCTATTGGTATCGGAGGCCTCCTTCTCGATGGTATAGGTGATACCATTCGTGTCTCTCTTACAGAAGATCCATGGCACGAACTAGACCCTTGTCGTCGACTCGTAAATTTGGCTGCAAACTACAAAGCCCCAGAAGAAAAAGCGAATCCTCCATTCAGAGGCAGAGGAAACCGTAAAGCAGCCTCCTTCCTTCACCGTGACGGCTCCGTTCTGCTTCAACCCACAAGCAAAGAACTCCTAACAGAAAACCTCTTTACCCTCGCAAAAGAAGAGAGCCCAGATGCCCTCTTCATAGACGCCCCCTCCATCGAACCCTTCCAATTGAAAAAATTAGAAACCCTCGGTATCAAAGTTGTTACACCATGCTCGGAATCCGGAATTGCCGTTGTAGACTCCATGGACTCCCTTGAAAACTGGGACTCTACCCCAAGCGTGATTCTACTCCGACCCAAAGAAGATAGACTCCACTTCACACGCGCTTTCTTCTCAAAACTCCACGCCGAAAAAATCGATGCCCCTGTCATTCTAGCCTTTGATTATCCCGGAGAAAAAGATGATGTGATCGTCCAGTCCGCAGCAGAAATCGGAGCCCTCCTCTGCGATGGCATGGGAGACGGGATTCTCCTGCGCACAGACCACGGAATGCGCTTCTCTTCGACACTCGCATTCAATATTTTACAAGGCTCACGCATGCGTAGCGTGAAAACAGAATTCATCTCATGTCCCAGCTGCGGACGAACCCTTTTTGACCTGCAAACAGTATCAAAGAGAATTCGCGAGCGAACAGCTCATCTGCCCGGAGTCAAAATTGCCATCATGGGCTGCATCGTTAATGGACCAGGAGAGATGGCTGATGCAGATTTCGGCTACGTCGGCTCCAAAGCAGATAAGATAGATCTCTATGTTGGAAAAACTTGCGTTGAAAAAAACATTGACTTCTCCGACGCCGATGATCGCCTAGTCGCTCTGATTAAAGAGCACGGCCGCTGGATTGAACCTATAGAAAATTTAGAGCTTAGCAAAAAATCTTGACTTCCAAGGGCGAGTTGTTGAAAATCAAAGCATATAGAACTGATTTGAAAAGGCTCGTTCATGCTTGTAAGAGACACTCTACTAAAGGGAAAAGATGAAGAAGATGCTTTAAATCAAGCTAAAGAAATTCTTTCTACCGATAGTGATAATATTCAACTCATTGTGCTTCCCGATGATCAGTACTTTGCTTCTATAAAAGAAGCTCATGCAGAGGTAGAAGTTAAACTCTCTGATGATTTAACAGAAGTCTCCGTTGCTGACTTTGCTCAAGAAAGAGCAGACGGATACTCTTTGACAAAAGACCTTTTAGTTCGTCAAATGAGAAAAGCTGGTATCGGTGTTGATGCAGATCACAAAGCCCTCTTAGAGCTCTTCGACTCTTTAGAAAAAAGAGAAGATATCAGAGGATTCTTACTCGCAAAAGCAAGACCCGGAGTCCCAGGGGAACTAGGTAGAATCGAAATGCTAGGAGACTTAAGCCTCCCAATCTTTTCTGGACAAATCTTTGCGAAAATACATGAAGCTAAACAACCTGTCTGCGGTGCCTACGTTGACGGAAGTGCGTGGCCTCCTCCTGGAATGAGCTCTCTACCCGAATTTGAAGTAAAACTCGGGGATAATAGCTCTTTAGAAGATGATAAAGCCTTCATTAAATCTGATGTATATGGGCTAGCGAAAATTTCCGGGAATGAAGTAACTATAGAGCCTCTTCTCCAATTTTCTGAAGATGACGTAGAGCTGAGGATGACCCTTTATCCCACGGACTTTCAGCGAAATCCTATAGATTTAGATCGTATTGAATCGCTAATGGAGGAGCTTGGAGTACAACAAGAGCTAAATTACGACGCTATTCAACCTGCACTTATCAGTATTCAGGCTAAAGGAAAAGTACAACATGATGTTCTTGTTGCGGTTGGTGTGCCTGCTGTTGAAGGCATCGATGCCCACCTAGAGTTTATTGTCGAAGCCACTGAGCTCAAAGCTGGAACAATGACTGAAAAAGGAAGGATGGATTACTATGAAAGAGGGCGGGTTCGAACTGTGGAAGCCGAAGCCCTCCTTGCCAAAATGGTCCCCGAAACAGATGGTATTCCTGGCGTCGATGTTTTTGGCGATGCAATTAAAGTGAGAGATGGTGAGCCTACCGAAATCTCTATCGGAGACAATATTGTCTTATCCCCCGATGGTGACGAATTTCGAGCCACTATTCGGGGAATGGTGCTCTTTCAAGATAATGTACTTTCCGTTACAGACTGTTACGAAGTACCAGAAGATGTTGATTTTAGTACCGGAAATATTCGCCTTGATAAAGGCTCGATCCTAGTTCATGGAGCTATCCGTAGCGGATTTACAGTTAAGTCAGAAGCGAATATTCTTGTCGGAGAAACAATCGGAGACTCCTTTGTCGAAGCAGCGGGAAACATAGAAGTACAGGGCGGAATCCTAATGAAAACGAGCGGTCAAGTGAAAGCTCGTGGAAGCCTAAGCGCCCTCTACATGCAAAATGCACGAGTCGAAGTGGAAGGTAACCTGATTGTAATGGATTCTATGACAAATAGTGATGCTCTCGTTGAAGGAAAAGTGCTTTGTTGTGAAGGTAATGGACGGATTCAAGGGGGAGTCGTTCGCTGCGGAGAAGGCGTTGTTGCTAATGAATTAGGCTCCGATCTAGAAATCCCAACACACCTTATTGTTGAAGACCTAACAAAGCGTTACAATGTCTTTAGAGAAGAGAAGTCCGAACTACAAAAAAAAGTAGATAAAATAACAAAATTTTTATTGGAAGAAGACGCTGTTAACAAGCTTTCTGCAGGAAGAGTTCACGAGCTGAAGGAAACCTTAATTAATGCGAAACTTCGTATAGAAGAAATTGATGTTCTTTTAGAAAAAAAAGAGCAAGCATTTGCACGATCAAAAAAAGCACACGTTATCATACATAATAAAGTATTCCCC
>JBDQID010000136.1:0-5310 GCA_040264515.1 Chlamydiales bacterium | reverse complement strand
TTTTTGTACCTTTTCCCAATTTTGGCAAAATATGGGCAGTACAAGGGATGTTTAGCTGAATCATTAAAAGGGCTTGAGAACTGCCTGTGAAGGGAAAAAGAAGGACGGAAGAGGAGGGATTCGAACCCCCGGTTGGTTGCCCAACTTCTGTTTTCAAGACCCTCTCCGATCTATAGCCCACAATACTCTGCAACACACAACAGACGTAAACCCAAATACTTAAAACACCTAAAGTTATTGCCTTCATCTGCCGATATTGTCCTTATGAGCTGACTATAGTGACACAAGAGTGACAAAAAAATCAAAGTCTTTGAAATATCTCAAGAGCTCGTTTTCTAGCCTCAACATGATCTACTAAAGGAAGAGGATATGTCTTTCCAAGTTTTACCTCTGCTTCTTGTAGTATAGCTTTCGGTGCTAATGAAGGAGCGTGAATGTACTTATTAGGAAGCTTTCTTAACTCTGGAACCCAAGCGCGAATATATTCGCCATCAGGGTCAAATTTTTTACTTTGAGTTTCTGGATTGAAAATACGAAAGAAAGGAGCTGCATCAGCTCCACTTCCAGCTACCCATTGCCAAGAACAAACATTAATAGCGGGATCCGCATCAGCTAGCAAATCCCAAAACCATGCCTCTCCCTCTTTCCAATGGATCAATAAATCTTTCACAAGAAAAGAAGCCGTAATCATGCGGACACGATTATGCATCCAGTGTGTTTCTTTTAACTGCCGCATACCTGCATCTACAATTGGAAAACCTGTCTTTCCTTCTTGCCAGCAAACTAGAGCTGCGCTATTACCCTCCCAGGGAAAGTTTTTAAATTTTTCAACAAATGACTCTGAAGCAATATAAGGAAAGTGCTTCAATAAATAATAAGAAAATTCTCTCCATCCTATTTCAGACATGAATTTTTCTGCAGTCTTGACAGCCTCTGGATCTTTATTTTTTTGCATCCATGAATTTATATTACTCCATATTCTATAAGGCGAAAGCTCCCCAAAAGCTAAATGCGCCGAAAGCTTTGAAGTACTCTGTCTTGCCGGAAAGTCTCTCTCTTGAGGATAATGCAAAAGTGTGGTTTTAATAAATTGCTCCAACTTTTTCAAAGCTTCGTTTTCTCCAGAAATCGCACTGTTCCCAACTCCTGGAAATCCCTTTGAGGATTTTTCATAAAAAGCTTTTGGTAGCTTTGGAAGTTTAATTTTTTGAAACTTATGTAGCACTTCCTGATAAGGAAGCTTTTTTTTAAGACAAGCTCTCCAAAAAGGGGTAAACACCTTATAAGGAGATCCCGAAGCAGTCAAAATATCATCTAAGTCATAGAGCAATGCACCGGGGAATGCCTCAAAACTTAAATCTAAGCCATCTAAAATAGACTTTCGATTTTCTGACTCCAAATCATAGGAATCATTCAAGAATACATTAGAAGGAACTCCAAAATCATTGCATATTTGTCCAATTGCTTTTTTAAACATCTCTTTCTGAAAGATCAAAGGAATATTAAGTTCTTCCAAATCAGACCTTAAAAAATTAAGAGAAGTCATCAGCCACTCCTTTTGAGAGTGTCCATACGCATAGGAATATCCTGCACTATCATCAAAGATATAGAATGCAATACAGGGTAGCTTTGATCTTAAAGCAGCCCTTAATGCAAGATTGTCCTGGATCCGCAAATCTCTGTAAAATATCAATATATTATATTCAACCAATAGAATATCCTCCTAAGATTATTCTCTGAGTAGACACCTTATCAATGTGCAAAAATAACAGAACTCAAGAAAAAAGAGAAAAACAATGAAAATCCTATTGATCGGAGCTGGATATGTTGGAACCGCTCTTCTCTCCTCATGGACAAAATCTTCAGATTTATTCACTGCGACAACAACAACAGAAGCCCGATTAAAAGAGATCTCGGGACAAGCAAAATCCGTGAACCCAATGCTCTTAAAATTAAAAAAGAATATTGATGTTTCTCATTTACTCGACGCTTATGATGCTCTTATCATCACCATAGCACCAAGAGAAAATGCCTCTTATAAAGAGACTTACCTGGAAAGCTCTGAAACAATCAAAGAATCTTTAGCAAAAAGAAAAAAAAGCCTCTACCTCTTGTACACAAGTAGCACCTCAGTATACGGAAATCAAGAAGGGCTTCAGGTAAATGAAGAGAACATGAGAAAACCTAGTTCTGAAAACAGTCACCTCCTTTGTGAAGTTGAAGATAACTATCTCTCTCTATCAAACACATTCATTACAGCTTGTGTACTGAGGTTAGGTGGCATTTATGGTCCTGAAAGAACTCTAGAAGATCGAGCCCTAAAAATGTCTGGAAGAGGGCCTTCTGGAACAGGTCAAGAGCCTACCAACCACAGTCACTTAGAGGATATCACCCGTGCTATTGAATTCTGTGTGACTCACAATCTCAGTGGAATTTATAACCTTGTAGCTGACGATCATCCTACGCGTAAGGATCTTTATAACCAGCTTTGTAACAACTTACAAGTTCCTCTGCCAATATGGAAGAATTTCCAAGGGGATTCTCTATCAACAAACGCCCTTGTTTCAAGCGAAAAAATCAAAAAAACTGGCTTTGAATTCAAACATCGACTTCGTAATTTCTAATCAATCTTCATAGAGAATTCTTTTAGCAAAACTTCATGGCGTTCTTTAAAAGCCTTTTTCAGATTAGATAAGATGAGATTTGCAAAAAGGGGATGTGTCCACTTGTTGAAAGGCAGTGAAAAAACAACTTCATCGCGAAGTTGTGTCTTACCTCCTCTAAGATCTTGAAATAAATGCCGATGTCGCCAACTTTGAAAAGGCCCTTTTTCCTGCACATCCTCAAACATGACATTTTTTTCAAAAGCAATGTGTCTAGCGACCCATAAAATAGAAAATATTCCTACACGTACCTTCAAATGAACTTCTTCTCCTACTTGTAGTGATTGGCTTGACTTCACTAAATCAACAGAACCATTTGAAGGCAACATTTTAACAATTGCATCAGGAGACTCGTGCCAGCTAAAAAGGTCCTTCGAAGAAACAGGAAAAACCGACTCAAAAGCAAATGAAATCTCTTCAGCACATTCAGGAGAATCTAGCTCATGCCACTTACAGGTATTTGTCAATCGAATCATAAAGGGAAAAGTTAGCATCCAAAAGAAAGATAAAAGCCCCCATGAAAAATATATTTCATCTGAGAAAAAAACTGCTTGCAAAAGTGATGCGTTATAATAAGCAAGAGGCCCAAAAAGCCCCCCTAAGAACATAGAGAAAACCAGCTTATCCTTTAAAAAAGCAAAAAATAAAGAGCATGTTGAAGCAAAAAGGGGATACAAAAAAAGAACCCAGTAAGGAGAAAAAATCGACTGTTCGAATGGATCTGAAGAATATTCAAGCACCGAAAAGCCCTTAAATAAGCCCTCGATAATTAGCCCATAAGACAAACTAATCACAAGCATTAAGAAATAGGATTGTTTACACCTGGGGACAAATAGTGTTGTATGAATAAAAAGGTAAAATACTATCAAAATGACTGCATACCATGGCTTCCCAAGACTAGCAAAATAGACGAGCATAAACCAGAGTAATGGGTAAGCTAAAAAATTTACAGCCCTAGCTATCCGAAGCATTTGCTACCTCACATAAATGCCAAAGTTCATCTCGTTCATCTTTTAACTCAACAGTTTGAGGAAATAAGTGACAAGGCACTACCTTTCGATCAAACCAAAATTTTCCTGAAGGCAAATGATCGTCCGAAGTTGCCAAATATAAAATGGTATCTGCTCCTTCAGCAAGCGTTCTAAGAAAAGGATACATCAAGTAATAAAACCATGGCATCCCTTTTTTAACCCCTCCCGTATCCACCCATCCGGGATGCATACAGCTCCAATTATATTGATGAAATTTTTCTGCAAATAACTCATTCAATATAACCTGAGCTCTTTTCGCATTTGCATAAGCAGTGTACTTATTAAATTTACATATTTCAAAACGAAGATCGGAAAGGTCTAAACGCTTTAGATACATCCCTCCAGAGGAAACAAATATGACCCGAGCTTTGTCTTGAAGCTTTTTCTGCTCAATAAGTGCTTGTATTAATGCATAATGACCCAGCACTTGTGAAGCAAAAATATCTTCAGAAATGCTTTTCTCTCTACAGTGATATGAGGGCATGCCACCTGCATTATTTATCAGGACATCCACTGGAGAAACATCTAAAATTTTTCGAGAAACCATTCTATAGTCTGCTAGATCCATTTGAATATAGTGCATATTCGCATGACTTATATTTGGCTTACTTCGAGAGATGATCGTTACTCGGGCATCACAATCTAAAAGGCAAAGTGCTACATAGCTTCCAATGCCTGAGCTTCCTCCTGTTATTAAAAAATGCTTTCCTTGAAGAGAGTTGTCTAAGAGAGCTGCAAAATCACGGCTATGCCTTTTAAAGCCAAAGTGTCCAAAAGAAAAAATAATTGACTTATCTAAAAGATCATCCCAAAACCCCACAAATCACTCCCTAAGAATAAACCTTATTTCTCAAGTGCTTTACAGCACACTCTTTTGCCTTAGCCTCAACCTCAACTGTCAAAGGTAGCATTTTTTTCCAGAAGGTTGGGAAGTCTTTAATATCAATATAGTCATGATGTCTAGAAGGCTTTGGCCCTTGCCAGCCCTCTTTAGGGCTAGATATATGGAACAAAGGTTCTCGGTCCCAGGTTTCATATGCTCTTTTTGAAGCTTCTTCCTCTGAAAGAGTATCAGGAAGACAGCGGTGATGATGAATATCATAAACTAATGGAATGCTTAAATCTTCACAAAGGGGTAATAAATCGGAAGGGGTATAGCTTTTGTCATCATTCTCAAGAGTCAAGCGTGAAGTAATCCCTACAGGAAGTTTAGAGATTGTTTCCCTCAATCTTCTTAAAGCTTCTGCTTTGTCTCCATATACACCTCCACCGTGGATATTGATTACATCAGCTCCAACAAGCTCTGATAAGTAGGCGTGATACAAAAGATCTTCTACTGATTTTTCAACCACATCCTCTCTGGGCGAATTTAACACTACAAATTGGTCTGGGTGAAACCCTAGACGTACATCATTATTCTCTGCCATTTTTTTGCATTCTTCAAACAACGAAAAAATTTGATCCGAAGATGGCAAATCCTCAATTTTGTATTTGCATACTGGGTGGGTATACAAAGGAAGCAAAGTACTTGTAATTCTATTGTGCGGTCATAGGGTGTTTAAAGTATCGCGCAAATAAATATAACCAAACCTCAAGTCTTGACTTACAAATATATG
>JBDQID010000135.1:0-5324 GCA_040264515.1 Chlamydiales bacterium | reverse complement strand
TAATATATCAAGGAGTTGAAGAGAGCCAAGGAGAAAGTAAATTTGAAGAGAGCCAAGGAGAAAGTAAAGTTGAAGAGAGCCAAGGAGAAAGTAAAGTTGAAGAGAGCCAAGGAGAAAGTAAAGTTGAAGACGAGGGTGCAACTGCTGGTATAAGCGATACCTTCAAGCCTCTTTTTAACAACCTCATCACAATTCTCACTCACTTTTCAGGTCCTGAAGGACTTGGTATTGGATTTACAAGAAAAGAGAGAGCTAGTCTTACCCAAGATCTCCCTCCCTACTCAAGACAATTAGTCAAATCCTTAGAGCCTGTTTTTGGAGAGATCATCACCGATGCGATTACAAAAGCTATACCTCAGCTCGACGCTTTAGCAAGCCCTGAACTTACTGAACGCATTCAATTAACTATTGGCGACTCTGCTCTTGCAATTACAGCTCGGATTGCACCCAATTTTTCTCAAATAGAAGAAGAAGTATTACAGCAAATAAATTTAATTAATGCAGATGAGGATCCCGACTCCCGAGAAGAAAAAATCAAAGATCTTGCTTTTTACCTTTCCACAACTTTATTCGGAGAAAATGGCGAAGCTCTTCCCTTTAAGAATATAGCTGCTCCTATCCGCAAGATTGTTTTCAACGAGGTCAGTAAAAAGCTCTCTGGGACTCTCTTAGCTAAACTAACAGGTAAAGAGCAGTTCGGCTGTCTCTACGAGGTATTTCTCGATCAAGAGAGAGAAACTCAGAGTACAGAAACAAAGCGTGATACATCTTTCGATCCTTTTTTAAACAACGTTATTAGTATTTTCACTCAATTTTCAGGCCCATCAAACCTTGGTATTGGTCTTACTGAACAAGAAAGAACAACTCTTGAAAAAGAACTTCCCGCAAATTCAAAGGCATTAGTTGAGAGCTGTAAAGCTCTTTTACGCCCCATCATTACAACTTCAATAAAGCAGTACCTTCCCGATTTAGAAGCGTTAAGCCACGATGATCTTACAGACCGTATTAATGAGACAATCACGGATAGCTCAATTATTATCACAGACCGAATCGTTCGCTATTTTAAAAAGCATCCAGATTTCGACCAAGAAGTATTTAGCTCGATCAAAAAGATCAGCTTAAATACCGATCCTGAAAGCAGAGATCGCAAGATTCTCCAGCTTTCTACGAAACTTACAAAAGTCTTCTTAGGAAAAAAAGGCGAAAAACTTCCCTTTAGAAGTGCGACCTCTCCGCTAAAGGCTGCTATTTTCAATGAATCTCGTAATTTACTAGCTGATCTTATTGATTCACAAGCAAAAGGCATTGCGACGACAGTACGAATGCGAAATAAGAGAATCAATCTAAAGAATAAATGCTCTGCAGCAACAGAAGGGCAAATCCATTTTGTTGTGCAACTCTTAGCTGATCGCTGCGTCTTTAGCGAAGGTGGAGACGACAGTATCGCTCAATCTCTTTTACGTGAGATCTCACCACGCCTTACCCAAGCTATGGAAGGAAAAGAAGTTCAAGCAAAAATCCAAGCAAAAATCACAGAAGTCGGAGCTAAGCTAAAAACAGCTTTACCTGAATTAGATGAATCCCAATTTACCACCGATCTTGAAGACACTGTTTCTAATTTAAAAAAACTAATTACAACGCACGATCAAGTAATCGGAGAGAGACTTGCAGGCTATCTTCCAGAAGTAAGAGAAGAGCTAGTAGAGCATCTAGAAGCTTCGCTGCTTTTGATGCATCAAAACCTTAAAACTCACCTTTTAGAACATCCCGAACTTGTTCCTGTCCTTACAAAAAAAGTTGTTCTACTTCTTCAACTCAATCGCGAAGGCATTCAAGAAGAAGATGATCCGGACCCTGTCAAAAGAGCTATTCAAAAGCTTAAACGAAGTAGAAAAGGAGCTTTAACTAAAGAAGAGCTCGCGAAAGCTCAAGCGATTATTATTCAAGGTCTTACGAAAGATCTACTCGCGATAACACTTCCTAATCATAAGCACAGTCTTCCTATTCCTGAGAAGTTTCACGATCAGATTTACACTCTTATTTTACAACAAATCACTCTTCCTAAAGCTGAAGAAGAACTACCTCCTCTTCTCAAAAATCTCACAGATTTGCTTTACTTTGATAAAACAACAGTTCCTTCTATGGAAGAGCTAGAAGAGCAATTTAAGGCTGTTTTAGGTGAAGAATCGATGCCTAAGATGGCAACTCTTCTTGAGACAATCGAATTCCTTCGTCAGAATAAAGATTCTGGCTCTACAGAAGAATTTGAAAGCTCATTAGGTAACAATTTAGCACCGCAAATACTTACGATAATAGACAGAACTAGCAACGGTATACTAAAGAAGATCTTAGGTGATGATCCCGAGCTCTTTGTCTCTTGTGGTGAGTCTGTTGTTACAAACGTTCAAAAACAGATCGATAAGCTGTCTGACAAGCACGCTCTTAACTTAGGTGATCCTACGGTTGTAGGTCCAGAGAGTGCTCAAAAAATCTACGATGCTCTACAAGAAGAAGGCCGTCAAGATCTCATCCGCGAATTAACTCCACGTCTTAATCACACACTTCTTACTGCTACAAAAAATTTGACAGCCACATTAAAAGACAGCGAATCTCACTTCACTGCAAAGCTTGCCGAAGAGATCACATCATACCTAAAGCTCTCTCGCACTCGCCTGATTTTTGGAAAGCTTGCCACTAAAGAAGAAGTAAAGAAAGCTAAAATCAAAAAAATAAGAGTGATTGGAAAACTTCTTTTAAAAACAGCTTTTCCCAAACAAGGTAAAGATTTACACCTTCCTCACTCTATTCAGCAACTTGTTTTTGACTCCATTATCGACGCTTTTGCTTCCGATTCAACAGAATCTGACAAAGCAAAGCTTGGTCCAATTGGAGAGATTATCACAAACTATCTCAACTATGATGACCATAAAGACCTGAAACCTATTAAAGAGCTTGAAGATAACCTCAAGGAAAATGTTGGAGACGTTGCTGTTCGTTGTACAAAACTTCTTTCTTGTTTTTCGACCCACTATCTCCTTGGAGAGAACGATCCTGAAAACTTTCACGCTTTGGGTCAAGTTGTTATCGAAGGCATACAAGAACAGCTTAATGCGTTATTTGATGATGACAGTATTCAATTAGGTGATGCGACAAAGCTTGGTCCTAAGGCTGCAAAAGCTTTACGAGACGCTATTGGTGAAAAAGGTAGAAAATCGCTTAGAGAAGAGACCAAAGCTGTTCTTTATCGAAATTATTTAAACATCGCAAACAGAGGAACCACCCCTTTAAGAGATGACGATGTGCCTATGTCTGAGAATCAAAGACTTCTCAAGACCATGGAAAATACAGCAAAAAAAATCAATAAGCATCTTCAAGATTACGATAAAAATCCAGAGAATATTCGCCATCCTGCGCTACAAAACGGGGATAAAGAGTCTAAATTAGAGCATCTTTGCGGATGGAGCAGGCGTATCTTGAAAAAGCTTCTTCCTAATGGTCATGAAGATCTTGTGCTGCCTACAAAAGATCTAAAAACAACAAAAATGCTATTTGAAACCTTGCGAGATACAATTATTCCCGGACTGCTTTTACAAGGGTTTGAATCTGGCATGACCGAAGACAACATCAATATTATGCTTATAAAACTTTTACAACCGGCTCCAGATGATAAAATAGAAGGAGAGCGAGAGGAAAGAGATGCATTCGGTTCAAAAGAGTTCCAAGATCAGCTCGGTCAAATAGGAGTTACTCTTGGCAAGATCATTGCTCCACAGCTTGTAAGCTCTGCGACAGGTATTGCAAAAATTTTCCAAGTTAAAAATTTAGAGAAAAAAATCGGAGAAGCTATTACAAAAAACATCAGTGCGTTTCTGCAAGACGATTCAGTAAGGGACCGTGCTGAAAAAAGATTCGAACTTTTCGAAGATTTTTGGTTAAAGCCGAATCAGTTTGCTCCTAGAATGACAACTCCAACTGATCATACTAAAGAGTTACATGCTAACCAAGTAAAGAGTCTTTTAACACAAAGTATTAAAACCGCTAAGAGCAGTACGATTGCCTCTGGCTATCAAAGTATAAAAGACAAAGTTGTTTCATGGTCTCAGGATTTTTCTAAAAGGCTTAAAAAGTTTAAAGAGAGCCTTACAGCTCAAAAGGCGACTCACCCTTGGCGCACACGGTTTAAGATGCTTCTTATTCCATTTGTAACTTTCCTAGACCTCTCCAATCGATTCATGCTGAATTTCTGCTTTAGACCACTATTTGCTGTTACAAAATTCACAACTTCGCCAATTGTTCGATGGTACGTCAATAAAAAGCTGCCTACGAAAAAAACCCGTGATAACATTTACGAATTCGCTCATAATAAGAACCATATGCATCTCCTCTGGAAACTCGGAGACGAAGCTGTAGACCTTTTTGCTCCCAAGGGAGAAGAAGGTGATAGCGATGATCAGCAAGATCCCCATGACTTTATACCCCAAGATAAGTAATGACACAGCAAGAAGAACCTGTTCGCCTTTCAAAATTAATGTCTCTAAGAGGCATTTGCTCTCGGAGAGAAGCCGATGTTTTTATTGAAAAAGGGCTTGTTTCCGTTGATGGAATCATCCTTGACCAACTTGGAGTAAAAATCCTTCCAAGCGCAGAGATAAAACTTCTCCAGCAAGCGCAACGTGTGCAGGAAAACAAAATCTCCATTATTCTCAACAAACCCGTTGGCTACGTTTCCGCTCAACCTGAAAAAGGTTATAGACCTGCAATAGAGCTTTTAACAGCGGACAGACAAGATCCTCAATTTAAAGATTCGAATTTAGCTCGAACGCGACTGAACCTAAAAAAAATGGCCGTTTCAGGGCGCCTGGATATCGACTCCCACGGTATCCTACTTTTCACTCAGGACGGTCGCTTAGTGAAAAAAATTATTGGCCCAGAGTCCAATACGGAAAAAGAGTATCTTATTCGTGTTAAGGGGAAATTAGATGATAAAGGGCTATCTCTTCTGTGTGAGGGGCTACATCTCGACGGCAAGCCCTTAAAGCGTGCGAAAGTGGAGTGGGTAAATGAGTCTCAGCTTCGATTTGTCTTGCGTGAGGGAAAAAAGCGACAGATCCGCCGCATGTGCGAGCTTGTCGGTCTAGAGGTTATTGATCTCAAAAGAGTCCGCATTGGCAACATTCGCTTAGGAAAACTCAAAAGAGGTTGCTGGCGTTTCGTCTCTCCAAAAGAGATCGCTTAAGTACCCTGGCGCATAAGTTCTTCAAGAAAATCAAAAATATACTTTAAATCACCTATCCTTATTCAATATTTAATTTAAAACTTTATTC
>JBDQID010000134.1:0-5333 GCA_040264515.1 Chlamydiales bacterium | reverse complement strand
TTCCTATACTTAAAAAAATAAAGAATATGCTGTTATTCTAAAAAATTATCAAGATAATAAAGATTTGAAAATTAGATGGAGAGCTGTGGATGTTGCGTATATTTAAGAGTCCTTCGTTTTTAATCTTTTTGATCTGCCTTACTGCGGCAACTTATGTTGGTAAGCAGAGCTCTCCTACTTGGGTGATTGAAAAGGTACGTCTTGATGTAAGAGAGGATGCAAATGGAAGGTTATTCTATCTTCATCGAGACAAAGAGCAGACGGTTCAAAGAGAAGAGTTAACAGCTTTTTCCGAGCGGTACCTTACAGAGAAGAAGATTACAAGCTTGAACAAAAGAGGTGAGAGACCTGAAGTTCTAAGGGAGCTTTTGTATGTCAGCGAGGTTGTTAATGGGGAGCCTGCCGTTGCGTATTACTCTATGGCAGCGCGTTCCCACTGGCGTCTTTGGTCACTTCTTCCAGCGTTTGTCGCGCTTTTTCTCTGTTGGATGAACAAAGAGCCGATTACATCGCTATTTGCGGGTATCGTTGTTGGGGCATTTTTGTTAGGGCGTTACGATATAACCGAAGCTGTGCTAGTGCCAGAGCTTGGGACGAAGAGTGCAGCTGGTATTATTATCCTCTATCTTTGGCTGCTTGGGGGACTTATGGGAATCTGGTCAAAGACCGGAGCTGCTCAAGCGTTTGCCGAGACGATGACGAAGTACTGTGTGCGAGGCCCCAGGAGCGCAAAGCTTGTCGCTTGGTGTTTGGGTGTTATCTTTTTTCAAGGGGGTACAGTGAGTACTGTTCTTGTTGGAACGACGGTCAAACCTATTGCGGACAAGGAGCGGATCTCGCACGAAGAGCTTGCATATATTGTAGACTCAACAGCATCTCCGATAGCGTCACAATTAGCTTTTAATGCGTGGCCCGGTTACATCCAAGCATTTATTTATGTTGCAGGTGTCTCTTGGCTTGCGACAGAGGCTGATCGAATTACTTTTTTCTTTAAAAGTGTCCCATTCTGTTTTTACGCTATCTTAGCTGTTCTGGGAACTTTTTTACTTAGTATTGAAAAAAAACCTTTTATTGGAAAAAAGCTTAAAGCAGCAATGAAAAGAGCGCGTGAGACTGGAGAGTTAGATGCTCCAGAAGCGCAGCCGCTGAGTGCAAAAGAGCTGCAAGCAAGCAATGTTCCCGAAGGGTATCGTCCGAGTGTATGGGAATTCATTTTACCGCTTGCGCTACTTATTTTTGTTGCGATCTCGACTTTTATCGTTAATGGCTCTCCTAATGTACGTTGGGCGTTTGGGGGTGCTTTACTGCTTGCTTTGAGTACAGCTTTGCTGAAGGGGATGTCTATTCACGACGCTTTAGACGGAGTTTCGAACGGTTTAAAAGGGGTTGTAACAGGCTCTGTGATTCTACTTCTTGCGATTGTGATAGGCTCTGTTTCAAAGGAGGTTGGTGGAGGTTTTTTCATTGTTGACCTTTTAAAAGATAGCATTCCTTACTGGACTCTTCCGGTGATTTTACAGGTTTTAACAATCATTATTGCTTTTTCTACGGGTACAAGTTGGGGTACTTATGCAATTACCTTTCCTTTGGCCATGCCTCTGGCTTGGGCGATTGCACAATCTCAAGGATTGGAGAACCCTGAATTTTTTATGACGATCTGTTTTGCAGCTGTAATGGATGGAAGTGTTTTTGGAGATCAGTGCTCACCGATATCGGATACGACAATTTTGAGTTCGATGTGCACAGGCTGTGACCTTATGGACCATGTGAAGACACAGATTCCGCAAGCAAGTGTTGCGGCGCTTTTGGCAGCAGCTGGCTGGACAACTGTTGTGTTACTGTTTGTTTAACTATTGGGAGAACTAAAGATGGCACATCACATTAAGAAAGGGGATCGTGTTACCATAGCGTATGTTGGTAAGCTCGAGAGTGGAGAAATTTTTGATTCGAGCAAAGAAAAAGGACATCTCACTTTTATAGCAGGAGATGCAGAATTTCTTAAAGGATTGGGCCATGGGGTAATTGGAATGGAGAGAGGTCAGAAAAAGAGGCTGACTCTTGAGCCCGAAGATGCGTATGGTAAATATGATTCCAAGTTACGCATTAGTATAAAAGCTGAGCAAGTTCCAGAAGGCATTAAAGTAGGACAGGTTCTACAAGTGCCGGACAGTAAAAGCTTTTGGATGGTTAGGGAGATAGGGGAGGAAAAGGTGACGATCGATGGGAATCATCCACTCAGTGGAATGACTCTTATTTTCGACGTGAAAATATTGAATATTGAGCCGCAAGAAGGTTGAAAATATTTGAGCAGTCTCAGGTCTTGATAATATTCAGTGCCGTTGAATGAGGTGGAAGGGGAAAAAGATGTTGTTTTTTAGAAGGGGAACGGGTAAAATGTCGTGCTTATATTTTACTCATTATCTACAGGTCAAATAGAATGAAAAAAAACGCACATCCTAAATATCAAAAAGTTCTTTTTATCGATACAGCAGCAGATACTAAATTTCTTGTTGGTACAACTCTTCAGTCTGACGAAGGCACTGAAATGTTCGAAGGCGTAGAGTACCCTGTTTACCGTATTCCAGTCTCTTCAGCATCCCACCCGTTCTTCACAGGAAGCCAGCAGTTTGTTGACTCCGAAGGTCGTGTTGACAAGTTTATGCGTCGTTACGGTAAAAAGTAGTCTAGAACTCTCATTATTTAAAAGATTAAAGCATGGAAAAGAAAGTTGTTCGTCTCCTTGACCGATTAAAAGAGGTCGAGGTGTCACTTGGAGATCCTGAAGCTGTTCAAGATAGAAAGCTCTATCGAGAGCTGACTCAAGAACACTCCTATCTCTCAGGAATCAAGAATGCTTGGGGGCAACTCTCAAGTTCTCGCGAGCAACTTCTCGATAATCAAGAAATGCTGAAGTCTGAGACTGATGAAGAGTTTATTGAAGTTCTAAGAGAAGATATCGAAAAGCTTCAAGAAGCTGTGGATACCCACCAGAAAGAGCTCGAGAATCTTCTTGTTCCACCACATCCTGATGACTCTAGAAACAGTATTATCGAAATCCGAGCAGGGACTGGTGGCGATGAAGCAGCGATTTTTGTCGGAGATTGTGTTCGTATGTATCGCTGCTTTGCCGACAAGATGGGCTGGCGCGTAGAAGAGCTCTCTTCGACATCTTCTGATCGAGGCGGCTTCAAAGAATATGTGATGGTGCTTTCGGGCGCCGCTGTTCACCGTTTTATGCAGTATGAAGCGGGAACACATCGTGTTCAGAGAGTACCGGAAACGGAGACTCAAGGACGTGTGCACACATCAGCAATTACGGTTGCGGTACTGATGGAGCCTGACGAAGAAGAAGATTTCGATTTGGATGAAAAAGATCTTCGAGTCGATACTTATCGAGCCTCCGGTGCTGGTGGTCAGCATGTTAACACTACGGATTCCGCTGTTCGTGTTACGCATATTCCAACAAACTTAGTAGCGTATAGCCAAGAAGAGAAAAGCCAGCATAAGAATAAAGCGAAAGCTTTACGTCTTTTGAAGGCAAAAATTGTCGAAGAAGAGCGTAGAAAGCGCGATGAGGCAGAAGCTAAAACGCGTGCGATGCAAGTGGGAAGTGGTGATCGCTCTGAGCGTATTCGAACCTATAATTTCCCACAAAATAGATTGACAGATCACCGTATTAACTACACCCGTTATAACCTCGATCAGGTGACTGCAGGTGAGCTTGATGAAGTGACGCAATCTCTTATTGCTTACTACTATCAGCAAGCTCTTTCTAGCTAGATGCATTCTATTCAAGACATCCTTAAGTTATCGACTCAGTTTCTAACAGAAAAAGGCATACAAGAGCCTAGAAGAGAAGCTGAGATTGTTTTAAGCGATGCTTTGAAGATGAAGCGCATGGATTTGTATCTTTATTTCGATCGTCCTCTCTCAGAAGAAGAGCTTGCATGCTGTCGAGAAGTGCTTGCAAGGCGAGGTAACGGAGAACCGTCAGCGCATATTCGCGGTGAAGTTGAATTTGCTGACTGCTCTTTTTTTGTTTCTCCGGATGTTTTGATTCCACGTCCCGAGACCGAAATCTTGGTTGAAAAAATCAAAGATGCGTTATCAGACGCTGATTTAGAAGGCAAAGTCTTGCTAGATTTATGCTCTGGATCAGGTTGTATTGGCATCGCTTTAAAGAAGCGATTTCCACAGTTAAAAGTTATTTTATCAGACCTATCTGAAAAAGCGTTGTTAGTTGCGAAAAAAAATGCAAAGCGCAACGGTGTCGATGTAGAATTTTTACAAGGTGACTTCTTGAAGCCGTTTGAAGGTCGAGAGGCGCATTTTGTTGTTTGTAATCCTCCGTATCTATCCTCAGAAGAGCATTTAACACTTTCTCGAGAAGTCAAAGAGTTTGAACCGTACTCAGCGCTAGTCTCTGGCGAGACTGGTTTGGAGTTTTATGAAGCTTTAGCAGCACACCTTCCAGTTCATTTGCATCCAGGTGCGCGTGTTTGGTTGGAGCTTGGTTTTAAGCAAGGTGCTTCATTGAATACCCTCTTTGCTAGCTCTTCATGGGCTTCTGTAGTGCTCGAGCAAGATTGGGCGGGTCACGATCGTTTTCTTACAGCTTCAAAGCCGTGATTGACTATTTTCAATATGAGTTACCTCTGAAAAAACCGTGGATAGAGCCAACGCGAAAAGGTTTTATTGTTACTTTTGAAAAAGACGGTATTACAGGTTTTGGTGAAGTGGCGCCTGTACCTGGTTATAGCATAGAGAGTTTGAAAGAGGTTGCAGAAGAGCTTCGCTTGGGCTGTTATACGCTTCCGTCCGTTGTTTGGGGAGTTGCGCTTGCAAAGCTTAGCTGGCGGGCGCAAAAAGAGGAAGTTCCAATCTGTGAGCTTCTTTCAGAATCTCCAGCGGAGTCATTGGAGGTGAATGCACTGCATTCAATTAACGATCTTGCAGATTTAGCACCTGGTTCATGTGTGAAAATAAAAGTTGGGCGAGCATCTCTTGAAGAAGAGATAGCAGCGATAGCGCCGCTTGTAGGAAAGTATCGCATTCGTTTGGATGCTAATTGCGCATGGGATTTGAAAACAGCGCTTGTTTTTGCAAAAGCGTTTGCTCCGGGTGCATTTGAATATATAGAAGAGCCTCTCGATAATTTCGAGCAGCTCTCTTTGTTTTACAAAGAGTCTGGCCATTTTGTTGCGTTGGACGAGACGCTTCATTCACGAAAAATTATTCCAGAAATAGAAGGACTTATAGCTATCATTATCAAGCCGACACTTCTTGGATCTCTTGATTCTATTCGTAATCTTGTGGAGCAAGCACGAGCGCGC
>JBDQID010000133.1:0-5336 GCA_040264515.1 Chlamydiales bacterium | reverse complement strand
GGTTCGCAGTAGAATCTGTTTTAGAGTGCTTCTAAACATGTTTTATTTAAAAAAAATCTCACACATGTATATAAGAGCGATATTTTTACAATTAAAGATGTGGGTAATGCTAAGCACTGAAGTGCTGGGCTAAAGAGAGAAACGATCACTACTGTGGTTTAAAAACTAGTTTTATAAACCTTTGAGTACAAACAGATATCATTAGAGCTTTCATAGAAGGCTCTGATCAGTCGTCCTGTGGACTCGCTCTTAACCTCATATCATATTCCAAAAGCATAGATAGCTAAATATATGTTTGCGTCTTTGCGTTAAATTTGTTTGGGAATTTTTAAGTTTTAGAAGGAGGGGCCGATGCTTAGGTAGATGTGGTAGCTATTGTCAAGGTCTTTGCGGCGGTCTATTGGGAAGGCAAGGTCTAGTGAGAGGGGGCCGAGGAGCGTGTGGTAGCGAACTCCGATCCCCCATGATTTTAGTTGTTTTTTATCGAATGCTGGCAGAGAGCTCTTTGCTACGTTTCCCATTTCAAAGAAAGCGGCGACGCTTACAGCTGAGCTGATACGTCCGTCGATCTCTAGGCTGTAGAGGAGCATGGAGCGACCGCCAGTGGGATCTCGGCTCTCATTGAGTGGGCTTACAGTTTTATAGCCGTATCCGCGGAACTCTTGCTCTGAGCCACCGTAAAAGCGGTAGGGGGGTGGTATTTTATTTTGTGATGCGCCTGCGATAGAGGCTAGGGTGATACGGGCGATGGCAAGTAACTTACTATCTTTTCGTAAAGGGTAGTAGTAGCGTGCTTGGAGTTTATTAGAGAGAAAGCTCAAAGAGCGATTAATTTGGGAGTATGGAGAGATATTTGTTTTGATGACGCCTCCATTTTTTGGATCTAGGGGATTATCGCTATTTTGGTAGCGAAAGAAGAGAGGAAGGGAGACAAAGGTGTGGTGCCCATCGTTATCAGAGCGTATGGTGCGTTGTTGTTCGACTTTAACTCCGTATGAATAAACGAGTTGTTTATTGAGTTCTCTTTTTAGTTTTGCGGAGAGTTGATATTTTTGAGTAAAGAAGGTTTTTGCACTTTCTTGTTCGCCCTCAGCTGTCCATATCAAGTCTTGCCCTGTTTTGAAGAAGTCGGGTTTGTGATAGTTGATTGCAGTTGTTTGTTTCTTTTCAGTTAGATCGGTAGAGAAGTATAATTTTTCTCCTCGCCCCAAAATATTCCGGTGTTCCCATTCGATTAGACCTGCTACCCCTTTGTGTGTTGTGTAGCCGATGCCGAGTCCGATGGTTCGCTGTTTTCTTTCGGAAAGAGCGATTGTTAGGGGAAGGGAGGGAAGGTCGTTATTTGACGGGTATGTGATGGTGAGTGAGGAAAAGAGGGCTGATTTTTCGAGGGCTTGGCGTGTTTCTTGAATTTTTGATAGAGAAAAAGGTTCACCTTCTTTGAAGGTTATTTTTTTTTGGAGGAAG
Source organism: Chlamydiales bacterium (assembly GCA_040264515.1). GTDB lineage: Bacteria > Chlamydiota > Chlamydiia > Chlamydiales > JBDQID01 > JBDQID01. Next base: position 3,869 of record JBDQID010000133.1, on the reverse strand, counting down.
CGTGGATGTACTTTATCGAGGCCTATGAAGTTAACTTTACCGAAAGTGAGGTAGGGGCCGGTTTCGTATTGGAGGGTAACGGAAACTTTTTTGCGATCGGAGTGAACAAGAACTTTGCGCTGAGAGATTTGTGGAAATGGATACCCTTTGTTTTTTAGCTCTAAGAGAAGTTTTTCTTCTGTATTAAGGATAAGAGCGGATGTAGCGGGCTTTCCGATCGCTTCGGGTGCGTGCTCAAACTGTTCGATGTGATAGATCGGGCCTGTTTTAACTTTTAGAAGAACGATTTTTTTGCTCTCTTTTTCGAAAATTTCAAAGAGAACGACTCCGTCGTAATAGCCGAAGGCGTGCAGTACTTTTTTAAGAAGTAGCAGGTCAGCTTCGGCTCTGCGTTGAAGGGCTATGAGAGTAAGGGGCGGGCGGTTTTGCAGTGTAACGAGAGAGGATGTTGTTTGGAGGTTTTGGAGAAGAGTGGAGTCTGAGAGAGCTTGGAATTCAACGGAATAGGAGATGTTTTCTGAGAAAACAGAGTTTGTTGCAACTAGAAGAGTGAAGAAGATGAGGAGTTTTTTTAGCACTGTTTTACAATGATAGCAGTGACTGTGATATCATTGCCTCCCATACTAATCATCATTCCATATGGAGTACGCATTTTTTCTAGCGGGTTTTCTGCACTGTTTGTGAATTGGTGTAGGAGGTCAACGAGCTGTCTTACGCCGGAGGCACCGACGGGATGTCCGAAGCCGCAGAGGCCTCCGGATAGATTCGTTGGGATTTCCCCATCCATTCCCATTTTGTTATCGAGAACGAATTCTGCAGCTTTCCCGTGATCGGCAAAGCCGATAGCTTCTAGTGCTAGAAGTGCTGTGATACTAAAGCAGTCGTGGATTTCGATGACAGAGAGATCTTCTTTTTTTATTTGCGCTTGTTCGAGCGCTTTTTTTACGGCAATGGCTGTGTTTGCTAAGACAGTTTGATCCGAAGGATCTTTTGTAATATCGCCTTCTGCAGCTCCGATGGCTACGATCTCTATAGCTTTTGATTTATCGATGCCGTGTTTTGAAAGACCATCTTCAGACAACATAAACAGAGCGGAGGCGCCGTCGGATACTTTTGAGCAGTCGTAGTAGTTGAGGTTGGGGACGAACTGTTCGGGATTTGGCTTACTCATTGCCAGATCGAAGGGGGATTTGGCGGTATTGTGGAACTCTTGTGCTTTGGGGTTTTTTCTGGCACACAGTATGCTGTGTTCGTACCATTTTGCCATCGCACGCCGTGTGAGGTCGGCGTCGAATTTATTGAAGTATGCGCCTGCGCGCTCGGCAAAAATACCGGGAAAAAAGTGTGCATACCCTTTTTTCCTTTCTTTGTTGTATGCACCAGCGGCAGAGAGAACATCGGCTCCGTAAACGGCTTTCATGGTATGTTGGATTTCGAACCCTGTAACGAAGACGGAGTCTGCTTGATCGGAGAGAAGTGCTCGAGAGGCGATGGCAAGGCCACGTCCACCGGAGCCGCAAGCACCTTCGGTACCTGTGCACGGTTTGCCGCATAGGGAGGGGACAACGGAGGGGAGAAAGCCGGGAAGGTTCCCTTGTTTGATGAAGCGGGGAGCCATGAAGTTGCAGATGACGCCTTCGTCTATATCGGCCTCTTTATCGGTAAGTTGGCTCAGAGAACCCTCAGCGGCTTCCTTAAGGTAGCTATCGAAGGTGGCCATTGGTTTTTTTGGATTGAACTCTTCTCTTCCGGGTCCGAAGAATGTTGTATTGTAGCCGGCTGTGGCGTAGAGTTTTTTACGGAATGGCTTCATCTTACGGCCTCCTCGAATTGAGCGGTTTCGACACCGTAGAGGTGTCCAAAACCTTGCATGAGTACAGTGTTAACATCTTTCAAGTTATTGGCAACTTGATTGTTTACGAGCTCGTCAGCAACGCTTTTTGAATGAGTTAAGAACAGCTTTGCCATCTCAGCACCCATTGTATTTGAGCTTTGTAGTTCACGAAAGTAGTCGTTGATAAGAGCTGTGCGTTCGGGAGATTTAAGGAGTTTTTTCCATGGAGCGTGGGAAGAAGGGAGTTCTCCTAGTTCTTTGTCGCATGCGTGTGGAAGGGGGTCATATTTGTTTGTTTCTAGATTTAGAACACCGTTAATTCGGTGTTTTTCGTAGCTGAAGAAGCCGTTTTTTTGTCCACCGTCGATTGTTTGCCCTCCGCATAGGCTGTTGGAGATCATTTGATCGACCAGAGGATCTTGCAGTTTCATGACGTTAAAGATACGTTTGGCGATGTCGGTGCCGACGTAGTCAAGTAGTTGAAAGATACCCATGGGGCGTAGTACGAAGTCGCTTGTAACACGATTGATGAGGTAAATTGCTTCGCTCAGAGGTCTATCTAGTTTTTTTGCCCATTGGCAAGAGAAGAGAATTTCTTTTGCGAAGTGACCGTTACCGATAAATCCTGCGACATCTTTTGAGGGGACGAGGATTTTATTGAGGCGTTTTCCGAGTTCTTCGGCAACTTGTTTGATCTCGCTTGTTGTTTTATCGTTACTGATGAGCTCTACGAGTTTTTGAACAGGAGGGGGATTGTAGAAGTGAAAGCCCATGATTTGGCCGTTTAGGTTTGCACCTCGGTCGAGCTCTATGATGGGAATGGAGGAGGTGTTGGAGAAGAAGAGGGTTTGTGGTGTTGTGATTGCTTTGAGAGCGGAGAGTAGTTCAATTTTTGTATTCGATTCTTCGGCGATGGCTTCGAAAATCAGCAGAGAGCCTTCAGCTTTTGAAAGGGAGGTGTCAAAGTGGATGCGTTGCATGCTATTTTGAACAAATGTTTGGATGATATCTGCATTATCAATAAGTTGAGAGGCGTTTTCGTAGTAGCTTCTAAGAGCGTTGATTTTTTTTTATGCGAATTTTGTTAGTTGTATTTTTAGGTAGTGTCGTAGGTCGTCGAGTGCGCTTTCGCTTGTGTCGATAAGACGGAGGTGGTAGTCGGAAAAATTTTGTCCTTCAGCTGCGGTGCGTCCGATTTCTTGTAGAAGTAGCAGGGCGATGCCCCGTCCCATTTTTCCTGCAGCGCCAATAACGGCAGTTTTTTTAAAAGCTTGATCTAGCATAACTGACTCCTTTTCAAAGCACTCGTTTGTACCTCATTTCGGTCAAAATTTACAATAAGAACATTCCATTTTAGGATGAGTGGTATTGAATTGATATCTTGTTTTGTAATTAATTGTTGTTGTAAGATTCCAGGTTGTTGTTTGGCAACTATTCAGATCTTTTATGCTTTCTTGTAGTACGGTAGTTAGGGTGAGCTTTTTATTCTATTTGCGTTAATTTTGAATTTTTAATTATTGATTGGAGTTGCTGGTTATGTCGCTTAGATGTGAAAGTAGAGGAGATTTGGCAGAGAGTTCTGCTTGGAAGGCTGTAGCGTATCGAGCGATTATCACAAGGGAGTGTGGGAAAAGGGGTATTGATGTAAGGCAGGTTATTGACCTTTTCCCTCTTGCAGAACGAGAATACTTAACGGTAGAAAAGATTGGGAAAAAAATTGCCTTCAAGGTTCTTTCTACAGCAGAGGCAAGGATTGCAGGTACGTGTTCTGAATTAAAAAGAAATAAAATTTTAGGGGTTTATATCCCTAAATATATAAGCTGTAACGAATTTTATGGCGCTTACGCTTGCTTTACAAGGTCTCATGTAGATAAAATTTATCAGAAAACAGTGGGAGCTACTTGGTTTGTGATCACTCTTTTAGAAGAGAGTGAGGTTCCGTCAGACTTCTCTTCTAATCGAGAGGTTGCGTTGAGGGTTCGGAGAAGTTTAGAAAAAAGTAAGGCGTTTATTAAATTTGAAGCTCTTGCTAAGC
>JBDQID010000132.1:0-5343 GCA_040264515.1 Chlamydiales bacterium | reverse complement strand
TCAACCAAGGGTATGTTTTCTAAAATTTTTTCTAGATAAGCTTCGTTATCTATAGATAAGATGAGTTCGCAAGAGGTAAATGTCGTTTTACTATGGCGAGGAAAGTTAAAATCTGCTGCAAAAAAAAACAAAACATTTAGACGATTACCAGGAACAAGCCAACGACTGACCATTTCAAAAAAAAACCGAAAAACGTTAGGACGAAAACGGCAGAGAAGTGTACAGGTAAGCTGTTTTGAATCTTTTGAAATCTCTGACCAGCTGACTAAAGGAAGACTTTCCTCGAAACGAGAAATCTGATCTATCAGAATTTCTTCAGCAAGTCCCGAATTAAAAAAATTTGGAGGGAGAAATTTCTTAACAGTATTCTTTACGATCTCATTATACAGAGGATTTTTCAACCCTTCATTTTCGTGATTGAGAATGGTAATAATTTCAGTTTTTGCATCACCATCTTCATCCATAAGTCACCGTCCTATCATTTAGCAACCTTTTCCCCACTTTAACATTTCTTTAATATACTCGAAAACCCTTTTCGTCCTAACTTTCTAATCGAAAAAAATTTAATTCACAAAAAAGGAGTGGAATTGCTAAAAAACCGAAAGGAAGAAGAAAAACAAAGGGTAAAAATGTCTACATTTTTTAGAAGTTGCATAGACTGCGTTATGAGAAGAGAGAGCATAGCAGCTCCTGCTCATTTTTTCGATGATGAGGACCAAGAAAAAAAATACAGAGCACCCAGGGACAGAGCAACAGAAAAGAGTGCCCTTGTAGGACAAACCCACATAACAAAGTACGCAACACAAACAAGCCCTACGTATTATGCAACCAACACGGATTCTTACAATCCAGATTCTTTTGAAGAAATCAATCTCGAAAGCTCAGAAGGTTCAAATAGCTCCGTATATCAAAAAAGTATAAGAAACCAACTCCCACTAGTAGTAAGAATAGAGGGCTTTAAAAAAAACTATCCCCTTCAATACAAGAGCGTTTAAAAAAACTCAACCGTACTACTGTCCAATGCTCTGTCACAGAAATTATTCAAATAACAATCACACCAAGATTGGCCACAGATTTGAATTTCTAGTATGATCTTTTCCCCTTTGCTGTTGCGTTTAATCTTGTTAATATGCCAACAGTTACTACGATCTCCACGCTTAGCCAAACGAAAAAATCTCATACCAAAAAATCCAATCTTATGGCCAATCTTGGTATAAAAAGGAAGCTGATTCAGAAAAACAGCTCGAGTTCTTTCTCTATTACGATCTTATGAATGAAACCGTTTGAATATTTTCAATATCAAAACGAAGGCAGCTTTTACAGATGAATTTATCTTTAGTGCGTGTATATAGCTACTCTTCTGTAGAAACATACATCATATCCCACATCATTTTAAAATTAGGGCATGATTGAACAAGGGCGTCCTTGTTACCTTCTGCAACTTTTTTTCCCTTCTCAAGATAGATAATTTTGTCTGCATTTTCGATAGTGGATAATCGATGAGCAATAATAATTTGCGTAACACTGCTTTGCAAGCTTTGGACAGCTATTTTAATCCGATTTTCACTCACTGAATCCAGTGAGGAAGTTGGCTCGTCCAAAAGAAGTATCGGAGCTGCTTTCACAAGCGCTCGAGCGATCGCTAAGCGCTGCTGCTGACCACCGGATAAATTCTTTCCTCTTTCAGCAAGCATTGTGTCATAACCTGCAGGAAGTGCTGCGATAAATTCGTCTGCATGCGCTTTTTTAGCAGCCTCTTCGATTGCTTCTTTTGAAAAGTCGCGTCCAAAGCTGATGTTTTTTGCTATGGTATCGAGAAAAAGAAAAGGAGCTTGAGGAACAAAGGCAACAGCTTCTCGTACAGATTTCTGAGAGTACGCTTGCAGAGGCAAGCCGTCGATACGGATCTCCCCTCTCTCAACCTCATACAAACGCAAAATCAACTGTGCTATGGTTGATTTTCCAGCGCCTGTTGGACCAACAAGAGCTATGAACTCACCTTTCGCAACCGTAAAACTTACACCTTTGAGAATCCACTCGTCCCCATAACGAAACCAAACGTCGTCAAATTCGATCTTATCTTTAAACTCCATCAGTTCGATGGCATCTGGGGCGTCTTGAATATCAGGCTTTAGTTCAAGTACTTCATACATTCGCTCTGCTGCTGCAACACCCCTTTGAATGTTATTATTCTCTTCAGCAAACTTTTTAATCGGCTCGTAAAAAAGATGCACCATACCACAATATACGAGCACTTCAGGCAAGGACATTCGGAGCCCATATAGTGCGTAGAGAATGATCGTAACCAGAAAAAGCGTTCCGAACATATGGGTAATCGGACGTGTTGAAAAAGAGTAACGAGCACTTTTTTCATCGAGTTTTGCCATCCAATCATTTTGCTCTTGATATTTCTTTAAAGAAAAATCTTCCATAGCAAAAGCTTTAACCGTTTGGATTCCCGATAAAAAATCTATTAAAACAGCAGCAAAGCCTTCTTGGTTTTTCTGCATCTGCTTAGAGATGCTTTTTATTTTCTTCGCAAGAAACACGATGGGAATGATGATTATGGGAAGACCAAAAAAGATAATAAGAGAGAGTTTAACAGAGAGGTAAAAACAGATAAAAAGGGTTGTAACGATAGTGAAAGGTGTTTGAAGATAATTAATAAGAACGGAATTAATAGCTGTGGCAACAAAGCCGGCATCTCCAACTACACGAGATGAAAGAGAGCCTATATTATGCTTCTGATAGAAGCTTAAAGGAAGCGATTGAATATGCTGAAAATAGTCCTGACGCATGTCACGACTAATTCGAATAGCCACAAGCTGTGTAAAATAATTATTCCCAAAACTACTCAGAGCAATAAAAATAGCAACAATTGCCAAAAGAGCCATCAGACGAACCATATCATCCGAAATTTTCAAATAGCTATCGATAAAATTAAGCGTTTTATTAAAGAGGTTTCCTCCATCTTTCGAAGAGAGGTAACTATTTGCATCCTTAATAGAGATCACTCCACGATCGGAAGGGTCAATAATCTGCCACTTATCCTCTATATCTTGACGAGAAACTTCCTTGATGTTTTTGTCTGGAGCAAAAAGTTCAAAAAAATCGGCACCTTTTTGTGAGAGTACACCAAGAGCAAAGCGTTCCATTTGGATGGAAAACGTAGAAACCCACATAAAGAGGATTGCGATAAAGAGGAGAAGCAGATGTTTTGTATTCTTTAGAGCTGCCTTAAGCAGGAGTTTCATTAGCGGCCAATTTTCCTAAATTTTTGGTAGCGCTGTTCCAGCAAGACTTCTTTTGGGAGAGTTTTGAGTTCTTCCCACTTTGAAAAAATAAAATGACGAATTCTCGAATAAACAATCTCTGGATCGTAATGGAAGCCACCAAGAGGCTCTTCAATCAGCTCATCCACAATATTTCTTTCTATAAGTTCTTCGGCGTTAAGCTTAAGAGCAGAAGCTGCTACACTGTTTTTACTAGCATCTTTCCAAAGAATAGAGGCACATCCTTCTGGGGAGATAACAGAATAATACGAGTGTTCTAACATAGCAATGGAATCACCAACAGCAGTTCCCAGAGCACCACCAGAACAACCCTCTCCTATAATCACCACAATAATGGGAACAGAGATCCGAGACATCTCTCTTAAGTTCTCAGCGATTGCCCAAGCTTGTCCCCGCTCTTCGGCAGCAAGACCTGGGAATGCTCCCGGTGTATCAATGAGAGTAACAATAGGGAGTCCAAATTTTTCTCCCAGCTGCATCAAGCGAAGAGCCTTTCTGAAGCCTTCTGGATGCATCATTCCAAAATTCCGATGCATACGACTTTCCGTATCGTTACCTTTTTCATTTCCCATAAGAATGCACTTTAAATTGCCAATCTTAGCGAGACCTCCGATCAAAGCTGCATCGTCACCGAACTTTCTGTCTCCGCACAGCTCTTTAAAGCTATCTGCGATATTGTCGATGCAGTCAATAGAGCGCGGCCTTGCGGGATGGCGACAAATAGAGACTCTTTCCCATGGAGTTAATTTAGAATACACTTTTTCTTTGAGCTTAAGCAGCTTTGTTTCCAGCTGCTCGATATCATCGCTACCTAAGAGCGACTTATCACCTTCTTGCTTCTTTAGAAGCTCAATTGTTTTTTCATATTCTAAAATTTGTTTTTCATGAGGGAGGTGAGCAAGCACGATTAAATACCTTTTTCTAAACCTGGAAGGTTCGCATCATTGAAATCTGCAACGATTTGAACATAGGTGGGCTTTGTGATTATTATGGAAAAAAGTTCTTCAATATCTTCTAAATTCAGGCGAATACAGCCATCACTTTCGTACTTACCAATACTATCACTATCTTCTGTAAGCTTTTTAGTGGCTGGATCCTCAATCCAAGGAGAGCCGTGAATTCCAAAACCTTTTGCAGGAGCTGTGCAACCTGCGATGGCTTTTTCAAAAGGGATCCATCGGGTACCAAAGATACGAATCATTTCAACTTTTTTATGATTAAAATAGCCCATTGCACCGGGCTTATAGAGGGCAACTCGATCACCAAGAAGATACGTTCCAAGAGGAGTTAGGTAACCGGATTTTTTTTTAGATTCAACGCGCCCGAGTCCAACAGGATAAGTTTTCAACAGAACTCTGTCATTTGTATCAGCGTCGAAATAGTAAAACCACATTTTCGAGCGGGAGAGGTCAACGACAAGATGAAAATCGAGTTTTTTATCTTCTTTAAGAACATTAAAGAGATCTCCATTAGCAATCTTTTGTGCAAAATAGTCAACTTTACCAGCAAGGCTACGTGAGATAAAGTAGCGACTTGTATTGTAATGGGTCGCGTAATCCGCAATCCAAGCAGCTCGACCTTTTTTCCATGGAACTCTAGAAGAGTAGCGTATTGTCTCTACAATCGGAAGCTTGGGCTCGCCGATATTGAATAGCTCTTCAATCCGGTTAGCGTCTGGCAAAGCAGAGTCGTCTGTTAAACGGCGAACAGGGATTTGCTCTACTAACTCTTCTGTAATAGCAACACCTTTTTCGTTATTCAAATCCAGTTCTAAAGTAACTGTTCTAGAAGCGGCAGTAGCTGTGCTCTCACTCTTTTCCCCTTTAAAGAGGGCCATTAAAAAAATAGCACCAAATAGAAAAAGAGATAGTGTAACTAAAATTTTTGGAAAAGACATGCTCCCTCGGATTGTTAATTGAAGGGATTATAATATTTCATCTAGCGGTACATAATAATAAATTTTCATTTATCTAGCAAGTAAAAATGCAAATTCTCGAAGCTATTGCATTACAAGCATAATTATAACTCCTTTATAGAACACGAAAAGCTC
>JBDQID010000131.1:0-5346 GCA_040264515.1 Chlamydiales bacterium | reverse complement strand
GTTTCAAGATGTCCTGTACAACCTCGATCATCCAGAAAAACCAAAGAGTGTCTCTCCAAGGAATCCAAAAGCTCCGAGTTTCAATATGCAAACCTTTCAGGATATCACAGGCATTCTATCCTCAGAAATCGATAGTAAAGCCACTTTGAAATCCATGAACGAGCAGATCGAAAAGCTAAAAAGTTCTGAGGCCTTGCCACCCCTCTCTATTCCTCAAATAACTCAATTAGACGCCCCCTTTGCCTCTAAGTTCGGTAAGTACTACTACCTTGCAACTTCCAAGAAAAAGGAAGATAAAGCAAATAGAGAGCTACTTCACCAACATCTGTTAATACTTAAAGGCTCTCTTGAAAATAGCTCAAAAGATATCCAACTTGTCAATACACTACTTTGCGTAATGGACCACCCTTTCTTTTTCCCAAGTTTTAAATCCGTTCAGAAATCGATTACAAAGGGGCGTCGTACAAGAACAAAAAAAACATCCACTTATGAAAATGGCAAATGGATCACAAAAAAAGAAACGGTTCTAGATAAAAGTCAGCCATCGTATTTTGAAAGCATGCTCACAAGCATCCAAAGACGTTATGTCGCTTTTGCTTTTGGAGGAAAAGGCAAAGAATTTATTGCCTCCAAGTTGCCTAACCTGAGCAGTTGTCTGCACAGATCTTCTCCGATTGAAAAAGAGTTCATAGAGAGAAAAGAGCTGCGTGACGCACAAGAGGCAAAAAGTGCAAGTCAGATTGAAGAGCGCATCGAAATGCCTCTGGACCGAAACCTAGTTCGCCTGGACAACAAGGATAGTGAACTATTTCGAACATTTGCACAATCATCCCTTACCAAGGAAAGTCTCAAAAAAGAAGACGATGATAGCAAAGTACAATTTGAGCCTCTTGTAGCACCAGAGGGTGCAGAACCTGTCGTCGTGGACGCTTATGAAAAGCTTAATGAGAGCATTGAAGCTCACTACCGATCTGTTGATGCAGCTGGAGCTCCAGCTCAATTCAAAGAGAAATCCGAGGGTTTAATTCCGTTAATGGATCTAGAGAAGAATCTAAACAGTTTTATCAAGACACGAAAGAAAAAACTCAAAAAAGCTGAACGCTCCCTTGTTCGCTTTGCTAACAGAGGCCCATCTTCTGAAGATGCAGGTGCCGGCTTTCGCGCTCGTATGCAGGGAAAGAGGAGAAAGGCTTTAAACCTAAATCAAATTATCACCCTCTTCTTACAAGGTGATTCCCAACACATCCAAAAGATGACAGGGTTAACTGCTCACGAGGCAGCTCAACTAGATTCGAAAATTTCCCGCCTTTTACAACGCTCAACCCGTATGCATCAAGCGCAAAGGGCTATAGACGTCATAAAAAGCATGCAATCTCTTGGCTTCAACGACCCTGTAAAAAAGCAACTACTACTGAACCAGCTTGGAGAAGAGCTTAACTGCGAGAGAAAATACGACGCTTGTAGCTCCAGAGATTTTTTAGTCTTTGAGTACCAAAGTCAGATGATGATGAGGCAGAAGCAAGTAAACCTAATGCAACAGATGTGTGATAAGAGCAATCCTCACGTGATCACTCAGCTTATTATGGGTGGTGGTAAATCGAAGGTACTCTTGCCGCTTCTTGCTTTAAAAAATGCTGACGGAAAGAAGCTTCCTGTGATCATGGTTCCCAAAGCGCTGTATGAGAGTAGCAAGCAAGACATGTACACTTTCGCAAAGAAGTATTTTGGGCAAAAAGCACACGCTCTAGATTTTCAACGTGATACAGAATTTTCTATTGAAAAGTTAAAGCTTATCCACCGGAAGTTAGAAAAGACGATTCGCAATCGCGGTTTCTTAATTATGACGAGTTCTAGTCTCCAATGTTTAGAACTTAAATTTTTCGAAGCTCTTGAACAGTACCGAAATGTTACAGACAAAAAAATTGACAAGTCAGAGCTAAAAGAAAAAATCGGACTCCTTAAAGGCATGCTCAACCTTTTCAAAGAGCAAGGCTACGCTGTTATTGATGAGGCTGATACCATCCTTGACTGCCGACAAGAGGTTAACTTCACAGTCGGACAAGGCTCTCGTATTCCGCTCTTAGAGATGGATCTGATGGAAAAGCTGTATGAAAATTTAGTAGAAGATGAAGCGATAAGAGATGTTATAAGGTTACGTAACAACCAGCAAGCGCTTCTTGATCTTGATACGCAGTATCCTATGGTAAAAAGAAGAGTTGCCAACGCCATGTTCGAGCATCTCGCTATTGACGATCAGTACCATAAAGATTACATGGCGTATGTTTGCGGCTCTGTTCCAAGTGATGAGTTCTTAGCATACCTCCAAAATCACTCTAAAAAAGAGCAGATCGCCCTTGTCAAAGAGCAGCTTAACACTTTGCTACCGCTCACACTTAAGAGAAACGGTAACGAACATTACGGACTACCGAAAAGCGGTAAAAAGGAGTACGCCATTCCTTATGCAGGAAACAACACTCCAAAACGTGCTGAATTTGGCTCCTATCTAGAAACCATTAACTATACGATGCAGATCTATCTTCAAGATGGGCTCTCCCTTAAGCAGACAAAAAAATTCATCGAATACTTGCGGACATCCGCTCGTAATGAAATGAAGGTTAACAACGTCGTTCCTGAAAAGACAGAGGAGTTTAAGTGGTTTAATCAGATTTATCCTGAAAAGAGTGTTTTCGATATTAAGGAGTCCGACGCAGAAGCTTTACAAGCCGCCTTTAATCAAAATTCAAAAGCTATTTTCCGCTACGTAAAGAGTTTCGCGCTCTCTCAGGTTGAAATATTTAAAGAAAAACTGAGCAGTAACCCTCAGAATCTCGTCGAAATGTTCAACACTGTCCAAGGGTTTACTGGAACACTTGGGAACCAGACGACTTTCCATCCAAAGCTCAGTCCACTACCAGACATCGGTACTGACGGGAAAACTCTCGATCTTCTTGCTAGACAGTGCAATGATCCTTCGACAATTCACGAAATTGCCTCATCAAAACCCAAAGATGTCATCGACGCTGTACTTGCAAAAACTGTTAAGCCCGATACAATGTACCGAGCAATCATCGATGTGAGCGGGCTTTTCAAAGGAATGAGCAACCGCGATGTTGCTCTAAGAGCGATGCAAAACTGTATTGCCTCCGCTAGCCCCATTAAAGGTGTTGTGTTCTACGACAAGAGCGGACGCCAAATGGTGCTTGAAGGAAAAAGAGCCGTCCCGCTAGAGCGTAGTACGCTAAAACCGGAAGAAAGACTAACCTATTACGACCAGCTTCATACAACTGGGGCTGATGTTAAGCAAGCAATGATGGCAAAAGCTCTTGTTTTGGCAGGAGAAAAGCTCCCCCTTCGCGACCTTCTTCAAGGAGTTTGGCGTATGAGAGGCTTGGCCGATGCGCAAAGCGTCGAGTTCGTTGTACCGCAAGAGGTTCGTAAGATGATGGTAGGTGATAACCCGCTTACTGTTCGCGATATTATCGCTTTTGCAAGTAAGAACCAAGCTTTGAGGCAAGGCGGAGACAATTTCCACGCTCAAAAACAGCAAAGAAAAAACTACGTGCGCACGCGTATTAAAAACACTCTTTTAGAGGAGAAAAAGCTACAAACGACAATTGATCTCTACTGCAAATCGTTCTCATCACAATTCGTAACAGAGCAAGAGATGGATCCATTTGCACTATACGGAAAGTTACAAGCGTACCAACCTTCTGAAAAAGCGTTAGAGAGTTATAGCGAACAAGCAGCTGATAAACTCAAACAGTTCGGCATAGACGGTTGTATCGATGACGGTTATCGTAAGGGATGTCCTCTACCAAGAAAAGTCTCTTCTGCAACCCAAGAAAACATGGGTACAGAACAAGAGGTCGAGCAGCAAGTTGAGCAAGAAGTTGAACAAGAGGTCGAGCAAGAAGTTGAAAGACTTGGAGAGAAACGCCCTCCTCTAGAACGATGGAACTGGCCTGAAAAGCTCGATCTATTTAAAGATAACTGGCTAAAGCCTTCAACTACTTTTAACTTCTCCATCTCACGTCCTCTATTTAAAGTAGCAGAGAAGTTGTGTCCGAAAAATCTAGCACGCCTACTCTTTAAAGGCCTCGGCAAGATCAACACAAAGAATAAAGTTGCAAATTTCGTTCTCCGCAGCTCTGTTGTCATTGGGCTTTCCGCGCTAATTATTGAATTTTGTTTTGTGCCTTTCCTTATCTTTAACACTGCCACCACAGCGTTATACTACGCATCCCTTAACCTCTCCAAGCTAAGCAATAAGATGTTTAGTAAAACGGGAAAACTCTTTACACTTCAAGGTGTTATGGGATCTGAAAGAAAATGGAAAAAGCACAAAAAGATATTCGATGAAAATATTTTCGTAAGTAACAACTTCGTTACAAAAAAAACTGGTGATGTCCGAGAAGTCCCAACGGAACTTTTTGGAAAATACCAAAAACCTGTCTACCATATGCTTATTATAAAAGAGAAGGGTCAGATGAAAACCATGCTTATTGATCAAAGAGAAGCTGAATTCTTCCGCAATAAGCTACATCTTGATAAAGCGTCTGATAAAGACAGCGAAGAGCGATCACGTAAAGTTGCCCTCTACGATATCCGTAACGGAGTCGTAGCAGAAGGTAAGAACGGTTTTGCTGACGGTGAGCTAGAAAAAGATCCTCAGTTTATCAAGCTACTCTCTCAAATCAAATTCTTTAATGGTGATGTCGACTATAACCAAGGTCAAATTAACGCTCTGAGTACATGGATTAAAAAACAAGGCGTCAAGAAGATGCAAAGTAATTTCGAAGAGATTCTTGCGTATCATACAGATAGCCGAACAAAATATCGTACGAGTATCATCGGCCACCTATTCAAGCGCCTTGCGCAAGAAGAAGTCTAGTATCTTGTCAAGAATTGTCAAGATCGGATTTACGAATAAGCTCATCGATATTTTTCGGCTTTTCTTGAATGATTTTTAGAGGTTATTTCAGATCAGGCTGAAGGCCTGATCTGAAATAACCTCTAAAAACCGCTAAGCGCACATCCTAAACCTTTATACAGCCGCAGCAAAGAGTGAAGCTCTTTGCTCTGTTATGAAACAATCGTTTAAGAAAAAACACAAAGTAGCGTTGCTACTTTGTTCTTTATAGCGAAACTGTATTTCATGAATCAGATTATGAGCTGCGCTCATAATCTGCGGTCGACGGAGCGACCCATTCGCATCAACCTAACATAGAATTCTGATATTTAGTGGAATACACTGGGAGTGCTAACATTAACGTCAGTTCGACTCTTAATTCCGCCCTGTCTACTGGTTTATAGAAATAGTTTTTAGACCACGGTAGTGTTACCTAT
>JBDQID010000130.1:0-5396 GCA_040264515.1 Chlamydiales bacterium | reverse complement strand
GTAGTGGTCGTTTCTCTCTTTAAACCAGCACTTTAGTGGTGGGACGGGATAATAAGAATAGTGTGCCGCGGCAGCGGCACCTCTCTTCTTTTTTAACTTTGAGATCCTGAGAGATGTCACTACTGTGGTTTGAAAAATATTATCATAAACCATTGGCTGTTAACGAAATAAGAGTCTAATTGAGGTTGTTTAGAGTTCGTTTAAGATCAGACCAACGGTCTGAAATTACAACAAGGAAGGGCGTTGCACTTTCAGACCTTCGGCCTGTTTTCAATAAAACTTAAGAGCCACTCAAGATCGGTAGAATTTGTGTGGGAACTCGCTTTTGGTTCTCGTGGAACTTTTCAAGCTGACGGCAAAGTTCAGCTTTCTCAATTTCCTCGATGTACTCCTCTTCGTTTTCGAACTCTTTTTGTTCGGAAAGAATTTTGCTTACACGCTTGAGTTGAAGCGCTTTTGCATTCAGTGGAGGTTCTTTTGCGAGCAGCCATGCGAAAAACGACTGGTTAGGCATCGTTACCTGTTCCATTAAAAAGCTTAAGCTTTTAGCTGTGTAGTTAAAGTACGCCTGTGATGATGTTGGAACATGACCGCTAAATTCATCGATATCCATGATTAAAGGGCGTGCACTCTTTGGTGCCGCTGCTTGCAGGCGCGCTGCCATCTTTCTTACATGCATGGGATCAACGCGAAAGTCGTTCTTTCCTGCGTAGAGCAGGGTTGCAGGATACTCTCTGCCATCGACAATATTGTGGTACGGCGAGTAGCTTAGTAGATGAGAAAATTGTGTCTCATTCTCAGAGCAGCCGTATTCTCCCTTCCAGACAGATCCCAAGCGGAACTTGTGAAAGCGTAGCATATCGAGAAGAGGAACCGCGGAGACAACGCCTTTAAAGAGGTCTGGTCGCTGTGTAACAGCAGCTCCGACAAGGAGACCTCCGTTACTACCACCTTCAATAGTTAACTGTTCTGTGTTGGTGTAGTTGTTGCCAATTAGCCATTCAGCGCTTGATATGAAATCATCGAAAACATTTTGCTTGTTGTTTCTTGTACCTTGCTGATGCCACTGCTCGCCAAATTCTCCACCACCACGCAGGCTAGGTATCGCAATGATGCCACCGGCTTCGAGCCAAGGGAGCCATTTCGAAGAGAAGGCGGGCTCGATGGAGATTCCGAATCCACCGTAGCCAGATAGTAAAACAGGGGTATCGCCGCTGAGCTTAAGATTTTTAGGGGAGACTAAAAAAAGAGGGAGCTGTGTGCCGTCTTTAGATTCCAGCCACACTTGTTTTGTGCAGTAGTCGGAAGGAGTGAATTCGTTTTCAAGCTGTCGGTATACTAATGTAAGCTGGTTGGAAAATGGATTGTATCCGTATACAGAGGGGGGGATGTTAAGCGATGAGAAGTATAGATACTGCTTACCTTGTCTTAAGTGAAGAGTTCCAGATCCAATGCCAGGCACAGGAACTTCTTTTAAGAACTCTCCTGTATGGCGAGAGTGAAGAACGATTTTTGTGTGAGCGTTGTCAAGGTAGTTCACAGCGAGGTTACCAGCAACGGCTGTGACCTGTTGAATGATTCCTTTAGCTTCTGGGACAATAACTTTTACTGAGAGTGTCGTTCCGTTATCGCTTAAAATTTTTAAAACACGTCCGTTTGGAGCGTCTTGGTTGGTGATAATGAATTCATCATCGTTAATACGAAGGTATTGCTGATAAATACCGTTATCTGTTTCGTAGATAAGCTTGAATTGATCAGCAGGGTCGAGCATGTTCATGATGAAAATTTCATGCAGCTGCGTTCCGTTTTCGTTAAAACGGTTTCGAGAGAGGTATAATTGTTCATTATTGCTGAAGAGGGCTAAAAACCACTCTTTTTCTTCTTTGTCTTCGTAAATTAGCTGGTCGTTGCTGGATACATCTCCCATGTTATGGAAGTAAAGACGTGGCCAAAAATATTTTTCTGCATGCGCAATAGCGTCTGAATTTGGAAGGGTTGTGTAGTAGAGTCCAGTTGAATCAGGGTGCCAGACGATGGAAGAGTGGTTCCAGCCTCTTAATGGCTCTTCGAGAGTTTCACAGCTATCTAGATCGATGAAAGTAATAAGGGGAGCTTCATTTCCGCCGCAAGAGATGCCTATGGCTAGGTAGTGGCCATCAGGAGAGGGTTCAAGGGAGTGAAGAGTGTAGCCCTTTCCCCATTTGTTAACGTTAAGGATTTCTTTTGGAGGCGCACCTTTACTTTCTTGAACAAAAATAACAGGTTGCTCATCGTCGATTTCTTGCTGCATTGTGATAATGCGACCGTTTTTGCCGACGGGGATAGATCCTGTCTTTTTTGAGATAAAGAGTTCTTTTAGTCGATTGTAAATACCATCTCTTTTTGGAAGAGTTAAAAGAATGCTATCAGTGAGTTTTTGTTGCTCATTTGACCACTCTTTAACCATCTCAGAGCTTTCGTTTTCTAGCCAGTGGTAAGGGTCTTGTATTTCGGTTGAAGAGTATGTATCGACATGGGGGATTTGTGCTGTTTGAGGGTATTCGATATCGACAGGAGGGGTCGGTGGAAAAAAGAAAGAGGAGAGTGGCTCAACAGTTGCTGAAAGATAAAGGGGGAGAAATAGTAAAGTAAAAACAAGCTGTTTTTTTACTGTTTTCATAATAAAGGTCCTGTACGACTTTTTTAAAGAAAACAATAACTATATAGAGAAAGCGTTAAAAATGCAATTCATTTTTAACGCTTTAAAAGAACTGTTTTAAGACTCTTCAAGAGCGGAAACTTCAGAAGATTCAGAAGATTCAGACTCTTCTATGATCTCAAGATTAACTCGAAGACCGTTACGGCTTGCAACAGACATCAGGAGCGTTCGAATGGCGTTGATGGTTTTGCCTTTCTTTCCGATGATTTTTCCAATATCAGATTTCTCTACAGCAAGTTCGATGATGAGTGTTTGAGTGCCACCGATTTCGTTTATCCTTACTTTATCAGGATTGTCCACTAAATTTTTTACAATGTACTCTACAAAATCTTTCATGATCGCTTCCTTGTAATAGATTGTGTATGAAACAGTTGAGTTCGCTTTCCATAAGGTCACTTTTTCTAACATCATCATAGTACAAGTAATTCATATTATACCAGACAAAAAGCTAAGCTTTTTATTTGAGATAAATTCCGTTATTGAACAGGCCTTGGATTATATTTTTTTACAGGATAGAGACGGTTTAACAGTAATTCCCGGAATAAAATTATTGAAACACTCTCAATGTGTAAACATGTGATTGGAACTGCGTGTTATACCAAGATTGGCCATAAGTTTGGATTTTCTGCTATGAAATTTTTTCGTTTGGCTAAGGGCGGAGATCGTAGTAGATGTTGGCACATTAACAAGATCGAATATAATTAGGTGCGTCTATTAAAAAGGTTACAGGGCCGTTATTTGTGATTTCAACTCTCATCTCAGCACCAAATTTTCCCGTTTGAACAGTGCCTAAATCTGCTTTAACCTCATTGACAAATTTATCATAAATAGGCTCCGCAACTTCTGGAAGGGCACTTTGGATAAAGCTTGGGCGCCTGCCTTTAAGGCAGTTGCCGTAGAGTGTGAATTGGGAGACAATCAGCGCTTCGCCTCCCGTCTCTTTTAAGCTCAAGTTCATCTTACCTTCAGCATCAGAAAAAGCGCGTAGTGATGTGAGTTTATTGGCCATCCATGCTGTCTGCTTTGGATTATCGCCCTCTTTAACAGCAAAAAAGACCAAGAAGCCGTTTTTAATTTCTCCGTACACCTCATCTTCAATTAAAACAGCAGCCCTTAGAACACGTTGAATTAACATGCGCATGGAAGAAGATCCTTATATTTAAGCATATCTTCCGGAAGAGGTGCTGTAAGATGCATTGAGACAGCTGTTATGGGGTGTTCGAATGAGAGCTTATAGGCGTGGAGTAGTTGACGTGTCGCACCGCTCATTCGGTTGTTTGGCAAACTTCCATAGGTCGCATCACCAAGAACCGGTGTGCGATGGTGCTGCATGTGTACGCGAATTTGATGTGTCCGACCTGTTTTAATTTCAATTTTTACACCACTGAACTTGCCGTTGAAATTATCAGTGGAAAAGTGCGTTACAGCTGATCTGCCGCCCTCTTCTCTGATCGTCATTTTTTTTCTGTGAACAGGATGGCGGCCGATTGGAGCGTCGATGATACCATCTCCTGGGTTTCCTACACAGATTGCCAAGTACTGTTTTTTGATCTTTCTTTGAGCAAAGATTTCTATTAGTTTTTGCTGGATTTCGTACGTTTTCGCCATTAGCAAAAGGCCACTTGTCTCTTTATCGAGACGATGCACAATTCCCGGGCGCAGTGATTGCTCTGGATTTTCAATTTCACCACAGTAGTATAAAAGAGCATTAACAGCGGTGCCAGACCAGCTTCCAGGAGCAGGGTGTACCGTCATTCCAGCAGGTTTGTTAATCGCAAGAAAATAGCTATCTTCGTAGACGATGTCTAGTGGGATGTTTTCTGGCTTTAGGTCGGTTTGAGGTGGAGTGATGAAGGTGAGGGTGAGTTTATCGCCTTCTTTTAAATAGTCTCGTTTTTTTGGGGCAAGGCCGTTGACAAGGACGTGCTGATTGTCGATAAGAAAGGCGAGGTGGCTTCTGGAAAGATCGCTATATTTTTTGGCAAGAAGCTTGTCTAGGCGACAGAGGGTATCGTCTTCCGTTGCTGTAAAGGAGTCTGTTTTATCTTGGGGCATAGGGGAAGTTATTTAGGGATTGTGGTGAGTAGTATTGCACGGTTCTTTGAGAAATCGTAGTCGGAAACAAGTCGTTTAGCAATACTATAAATATTGATTTCTAAAGATTTAAGCTGCTCTAGATTACTTGTTTGCCCTAGGAATTTACCGCAATACCGTTTGTTTTCAAATTCAAGCTCGTGTAGGTAGTCACTGTCGTTCTTGATAAAGAGTTTAACAAGATGGGCATTGGCTGATTGAAGGCCAGTTTCGAATGCATCGTCGATGCAGAATCCAAAAAAAAGAGTGGGATCTAACATGATAAAATGGTTCTTCTTTTAGCGTCGATACGCTTCTTTCATGGCTTTTTTGAGTCTACGAGAACTAGCTGCTAATTGGCGATTAATTTGCTGAGCAATAGATTTAACGGTTGCATCGTAAACTTCAGGGGCATCTTTTTTGAGTTTTGCCACGTTGGAGCTGACGAATTCGGACGATTCTTTGTCCTTTTCGGGAGCCGTTTTTGCAACTTCCACAGCCACAGCAGGATTTACTTGCTGTTGGGCGGTAACACCTTGTACTGAATTACTGGTTGATTCTGACATAAAATTGGCCTTATTTTAATACAAACGTATCCCTCATATTACTAATTATACTATAAAAT
>JBDQID010000129.1:0-5398 GCA_040264515.1 Chlamydiales bacterium | reverse complement strand
CAACTGACATAGGTAACACTACCGTGGTCTAGAAACGATTATCATAAGCCATTAACCAGGATCGAATTAAGAGTCGAACGGCGTTAATAGTAGTACGACTTGCACATCGCACTAAATATCAGAATTCTATGTTAGGTTGATGCGAATGCGGAGCGCCCGCGCTACAACCACTGAATGTTGCGTAAGGGTAAAGTTTTAAATTAAATGACGTAGAGCTGACTACAAAAAAACAAAGGTAAAAGTCTATTTAATTAAAGAACTTATGCAACAGAGCAGTAGTGGCGGCAACGCCCTGGGTATAGGAAAATTTATGCGACTAAACATTAGTTGTAGAGCGTGATTCGAAAGACATTTGGGATAAGTGTCGATGCCGGAATGTAGTTGTAACCGTCAATACCGATATTCTCCCCCCAACTGTTGCGAATCTTAAAGTAAATTTCACTCTCATCGTCTTTTTGCTGATAACCCACAATCAGACATGAATGTCCACCACCACCTTTATAAACATTTGCTTGTAGCCAATCTCCTGCCCATACATCCACAGCAAGACCAACAACCATATGTCTATTCAGAGAGTCTACAATGCGTTTTTGTAGCTCATTACCTGCAACACGGCTACTGCGGATTTCGTGATCCTTAGCATCTTGCATCTCTCTTTCGAAGAATTCATTCAACTCTTCTTCTTGAATAGGATTGTAAATAGGACTGCAATCGTTATTAAGCAAGATCTCAAAGCGGTCACTTCGGATATTTAAAGAGTTAATAAAATCTATAGGCTTACGAAAAACTCGGGTGCAGTTCATGCCCGTTGCGAAATCAAAAACGTTGTGACTGTAGTAGAGAGCTTGGGGTGGAGGGGAGAAAAAGCTCTCATCTAAAGCGCTTTGATACTCTTCAGGAGAGGCAAGAAGAGGTGGGTGTGAGACAAAAGAGTTTTTAAACTTTATGTAATCAATTTGCTTGCTAGCATCCTCTCTTAAATCTCCATACGGATAGTTTGTAGCAGGAAGCAAACCTTTAGTTGTGATGGTATTGATCATTGAAGATTTACTTGCGAGTCCTAAATACGGAGGAAGGATAAAGCTCTCTGTTTTCTCATCCCAGAAATCTTGGATAATTTTCTGCATCGTATCATATATCATTTTCTTCTCAGAAAACTTGATCACATGCCCAGTCTCATGAAAAAAAATGTACTCCATCATCGCAATCGTTCCAAAAGCTTGACACGTTCCAACCGGACCTTGTGAAACAATGGATGGAAAAGAGCTCGTACCATCCCACTGCGCTTTACTTATATGTTGTTGACTAAGAGCTGATTTTTGTAAAAAATCTTTGTCCAGATTAATATCTGTTGCAAACATCGCTGTAAAATAGAGAGAAAAAATAAAAAGAGCATGGATTATTTTTTTCATGATTGATAGACCCAGTTAGACTTAAAAGTTTATATTTTAACTGGATATATCATAAAAAGCAACGGAGGTCAGGCCCTCAATAACAGCTCTTAAATTTTCTCGAGCTTAGAACAAACAACCTGTGGGTTGTTCCGCAGAAGCGTCGCCCTTGCACTTGCTTTGTAGTCGAATGTACAATCGTGTGCAACATCACTTCGATGAGCACTACAGAATATTTTCTTACAACGACAAGCCATGCTGGATTCAGCAAGCGAGAGCTTCTTGCTGCAACTCCAGCAGCGACGCTTGCTTTTTTTTACGCGCTTTGCTTTACAAAGAGTCTTCTTGGCGACTTCATTTATAGGATTATTTTCTTTAATTGGAGCTAAAATAGAATGGAAATCAACTTTAACCGCTGTTATATCATTAGGATTGATACTACTCATAATAAAACCTCCGAAAGTGAATGACTCTATTGTTTCGGATCCTATGAGAGTTATTAGAAGATGTAAATGCTTTTTTTTGTTAAAAGCGTAAGCATGATGGAAAAACAAGATGTTATCGTAATTGGAGGCGGAATCAACGGTGCTGCAATCGCACGCGATGCCGCTCTGCGTGGAATGAAAGTGCTCCTGCTCGAGCAAAACGATTTTGGCTGTGGAGCAAGCTCAAAGACTTCGAAGCTAGCACACGGAGGACTTCGTTACCTTGAAGGATTTCATTTTAGCTTAGTCAAAGAGTCGCTCTTCGAGCGCGATCTACTACTCAAAAACGCAAGCGAATGCGTTCACCCCCTTCCCTTTCTCTTCCCCGTATACAAAGGCGATGCACGCCCTCTCTGGATGGTGCGCTTAGGTATGATGCTCTACGACTTTTTAGACCGAGAAAAAGTCCTCCCCAGCCACAAAGCTCTCTCGAAAGAAGAGATCTTTGATGAGTTTCCAAGCATCAAAAAAGAAGGACTCAAAGGAGGTTGCCTTTATTACGACGCAGAAATGGACGACCAGCGCATCGTCATAGAAAATATTCGCTCAGCACAAGAAATGGGCGCTTTGAGTCTTAACCAGAGCAAAGTTGTGCAAATTCACGAAAAAAATGGCAAAATAAATGCAGTGAGTTTCGAGCGTCGTAATACAAAGGAAATAGAGTACGTCGAAGCGCACTATATCGTTAACGCTACCGGAGCGTGGTCAAACGAAATCTTAGCGCAAGATAAAGCAAAAAGCACATGCGCTGTTAAACCTAGCAAAGGCGTACACCTTGTAATACCGCAACTGCATGAAGAAAAAGCACTTATTCTAACAACGCCGCAAGATCAGCGCATTTTCTTTGCCCTGCCATGGAAAGGAAATACTCTTCTTGGTACAACAGACACCTTCTACGAAGGCGATCCCTCGCAGCTCCGAGTCGAAGAAGAAGATGTTAATTACCTACTCACAGCCCTTGCGCACTACTTCCCCAAGCTTCCTTTGGGAAAAGAGTGCGTTATCGACTCGTTTGTAGGCTTGCGTCCCTTAGCACTTTCAAAACCGTCAGACCCATCGAGTGTATCGCGAGATCATCTGATCAGCCGATCTGCAACAGGTTTGGTTACGGTGCTCGGGGGTAAGTTCACTACACATAGGCTTATCGCAGAAGAAGTCGTCGATATCATCGGAGCCGGTTTTCTTCAATGCTCTACAAGAGAAAAATCGCTTTTCTAAAAAATAAAGAAGTAAAGAAGTAAAGATGGAGAAATAAAGGATGAGCTCTTTAATAGAAGCAGAAAAATATAGCTGTTTACCACGATATGGGCAAAACAGAGACCAAGCTATTGCTCAATGGATGCAACAGCAGTTTGAGAATATCCTCGATAGAAAACCTATTTCTGTTACCGTCGCAGCTGTAGCTCTTGCGGTTTTTGCAAAAAAAACTATACAACTTAAACGGATGTATCCGCTAAAAAAACTATCTCCGCGATTTAATATCGCTCGTTATCTTCTCTACTCTTTTGCTCTGAAGCTTCTTTTTTCTAATGTAAAACGGTGGAAACACCTACTCTCTCCCGACCGTATAGATATGACGCAAAAATTATATCAAGAAAGAAGCTGTATATATGAAGATCGATGTATTGCAGATGTTAAGTACTTAACTCAAGGGGATAAGAAGATCCCTGTACTAACTACGTATACAGATAATCCAACGGAAAGAGGCTACGCCCACGGACTCCTCCTTGGAAAAGAGGCTCTCTACATACTAAATCACGTCATCCGCCCCATGTTTTTTCTCCTTCGCGTCGTTGGACAAGATTTCTACGGCTCACGTTTAAGCGATGCTACAAAAGGAATTAACCTTACAGCAGAGCATCTCGAAGAGATGAGAGGCGTCGTTGCAGGTATCCGAGAGTATATTCGACGCGAAAACTTGAATTTGTACGTGACCTTAGACGATGTGATAAGAGGACACGCCTTCGTCGATGCATATAAACGTGTTGGTGTTAGTTTTGGTTGTAGCTCTGTTGCTTTTAAAAGGGGAGAAGAACACTGCTCAGCAAGCAATTTTGACTTCCCCGGAATGGGAAGCATGGGTAAATACATGCTGCTTTTACGCCATCAAGGGGTCGATTTAACATCTGGTCGGGAATGGAAGATTGAGAGCCTTGCCTTTCCTGGGTATGTCGGAGTCATCCGCGGGGATAACGGCAAGCTCAGAGCGTTTGTCAACGAAGTTGGTAACACTTCTAGAAGCCGAGGCATTCCGTACGTTCTTTTTACATCTAAAGTACTAAGGCGCGCTCAAAGCGTTGCAGAAGTCACATCCCTTATCACAGAGTGGTCACACCATCCAGATCTTTTACCAGCATCATCTTTTATCTTAACGGTTGCTGATAATAAAGGAGACGCAAAGGCGTTTCAGTTCTTTGTTACCAAGGACGAACCTTATATTGAAAGAACCTACGATGAAAATGGAATGCTGGTAGTGACAAACCACGGAATTTCACGCAAAGGCTTGAAAATTGCCAGAACTGAGGCAAATTCTTCGACAAAAGAGCGGGAAGACAAAATTTACAAAGTAGCACTTAACCTGCTGCAACATCGTGCACCCCTTGAACATATCGGAAAAGCAGCACTCAAAGCAAGCAACCTCCCAGCAACCCTCTGTTGCGTCATCCACCATAACGGTAAAACAGAGCGCGTATTCAGCAATAACCACGCAGCACGCCTCCTCTAGCACCGTTGTGGTAACCCTAGGTGTGTGTAAAAAACATTGTAAAAAAAGAGCGAGGATCCATAGCTTTGGAAGCTTAGAATAATTTAAAATCCAGTGAAAATATGCCGCAATCATTGTCTAATCTACTTATTCATATTGTATTTAGTACAAAAAACAGAACGCCGTTCATTGAGCCCGTTATTGAAAAAGAATTCCATTTGTATATGCTAGGGATTTGTAAAAAACATGGTGTGTCATTGATTAAAATTGGAGGTGTTGAAGATCATATTCATTTGTTGGTTGATTTGCCACGAACAATTACAGTCAGTAAATTGGTTCAAGAAGTTAAAGTCGGCTCCTCAAAATGGTTGAAAACTAAAGGATCGCAATTTTTACACTTTGCCTGGCAAAGTGGTTATGCCGTTTTTTCTGTGAGCTCGACACATAAAGACGCTCTTATTCAATATATAGATAATCAACGTCAGCATCATTTAAATTCTTCATTTCAAGACGAATATCGATCTCTTCTCCATAAAAATCATCTCGAATTAGACGAACGTTACGCATGGGATTAAGTTGAAGATGCTTTGATATTTATTTAAGAGAAGGCCAACGGCCTTTAAATTTGAAAGCCCAGGGTAAATGCGAGCGTAGCGAGACATGCAACCCTGGGTATGCCACCTACCGTTTGCATCCTGAAGGGATGCCATTTCACATACCCTGTTTTATGGTATCCCTTCTCGCATTTACCCTGGGCTTTCAAATTTAAAGGCCGTTGGCCTTTTTTCTAACAATCCTTCTAGGTGATAATTTTGAAT
>JBDQID010000128.1:0-5404 GCA_040264515.1 Chlamydiales bacterium | reverse complement strand
GTAGACAGGGCGGAATTAAGAGTCGAACTGACGTTAATGTTAGCACTCCCAGTGTATGCCACTAAATATCAGAAATCTATGTTAGGTTGATGCGAATGGGGCGCTCCGTTGCCCGCACTCTCATTGAAAGGCTGTTTCCCCATAACCACTTACCTTCTTCAAGAATGAAGTGCTAAACGAAGCATTGAAAAAGGATAAACGATTCAGGGTAAGCGGCCTTTCAATGAGAGTGCGGGTGACGGAGCGCCCGCGCTACAACCATTGAATGTTGCGTAAGAGTAAAGTTTTAAATTAAACATTGAATAAGGATAAATGGTTTAAAGTCGATTTTTGATTTTCTTGAAGAACTTATGCGATAGAGCGCTAGTTACCGCTTTGCGTCTATCTTAATCATTGATTTTCAAAAGTATAACTACGAAACCCACGTTATTATATGGGATCTTTGTGCGGCCGACCTTCTATCTCTTGAACATACTGTGGAAGAGCGTAACCTGGAAGCTCTTTGGCAAGTTCTCTTATAAGAGCTTTGCCTATTTCTGAAGAGACCTCAAAGTGATGAGCTCCTTCGACGCGATCGAGTTGATGGAGGTAGTAAGGAGTGATACCGCTGTTTATAAAAATTTTTGAAAGTTTACTAAGAGTTGCAGCATTGTCATTTACGCCTTTTAGTAAAACACTTTGATTGATTACAGGGATTCCAAGTTTTTGAATTTCTTTTAGATGAGCGAGTATTTCATTGTCAAGTTCAGTTGGATGGTTGCAATGAGTGACAAACCAAATTTGAAAGCGGCTATTTTTTAACAGTTCTAAAAAATCGGAATCAATTCTTTCTGGAATGCCGATGGGAAATCGGGAGTGAAAGCGGAGGCGTTTGATATGGGGTATTGCCTCTAGATCTTCAATAAGATGCCCAAGTCGTTTGTTATCCAGGGAGAGAGGATCGCCTCCACTAAGAATAATTTCTTCAATAGAGGCGTCTTGGGCAAGATAGGCAAGCTCTTTTTGAAGATCACTCTTAGCTGTTTCATACGGATAGTGTTGACGGAAGCAGTAGCGGCAGTGCATTGCACACGCACTAGTTGTTAGAAGCAGTGCTCTTCCGTGGTATTTATGAAGCAGCTTTCCCTCTTTGTTCGCAGCGTGGTCTCCGACAGGATCTTGTGAAAATAAAGAGAGTTTCTCTTTTTCTTTCAAGCTTGGAAGGAATTGTAATAAAATAGGATCTTGGAGATTTCCTTTTTCAATTTTTTCTGCTATTCTTCGTGGCAAATTCAGAGGAAAGTGCTTCGAAGGTATAGCTTTTTGTATATTAGATGTTGAGAGCTGTAGAAAATCGATAAGGGCTTCCCAGTTGGTGAAGTTCTGTCGTAGAAGACGTTTCCATGGTGGTGGTGTGATAACGGGAAGAGGCATGATTTCTTTTGGGATAGTGAAAAAAAAGAAGATTATAAGAAAAAAGAAGATTTGTTTCAATTCTTCTTGAGCTTCTAGTTTTATCTGTTTAGAATATTAGGTTTCGGTTTTTTATATCAAGTTTTAGATGAAGGGGTTTTGTTATGACTTCTAAAGAGTGGAAGTACATCTTTTTAATTACTGTAATTTTTATTGCAGCATGTATAGAAACGGATATTTATCTACCAGCTTTTCCCGATATGATGGTTTTCTTTTCTACATCAGAGGAAGTAATTCAAAGTTTGCTTACCTGGAACTTTTTTGGTATTTGTATCTCAGGGCCTTTTTATGGACCTCTTTCGGACTCTTTTGGAAGAAAAAAACCGCTGATGGTGGCTCTAGGCCTTTTTCTCTTAGGTAGTATCTTTACTCTTTTTTCAACAACTTTTAATCTAATGCTTTGTGGCCGAGTGTTGCAAGGGTTGGGAAGTGGTGGCTGTTTCACCTTAGGTACGGCTATTATTTTTGACACCTTTCAAGAAAAAAAAGCTGTTGAGGCTCTTAGTCGTCTCAATACGATTGTTCCCTTTATTATGGCTTTGGCTCCGATGCTTGGTGGTTACCTGAATTATGCTTACGGATTTCGTTCTAATTTTATTGCCATTTTTATTTTTGTTTTGCTTAGTATTTTGATTAGCTTTTTCTTTTTTGAGGAGTCTCTTCCAAAAGAAAAACAGAAGCCGTTTGATTTGCAAAAAGTTTTCTCTGACTTTAAAATAGTTTGCACAAGTCTTGCGTATTGGCAAATTGTTATTCTAGTAAGTTTGATTTTTGCAGGGTACTTAGCTTTTCTTTCGACAGCTTCTGTGCTTTACGTTTTGGAGCTTGGAGTTTCTAAGGGCGCTTTTCCATTTCATCAAGCATCTGTGCTTGGAGGGTGGGTGATAGCAAGTGTTAACTGTAATCGAGCTATTAAGGTTTGCGGATTAAGAAAAGTAAAGATTATCGGAGCTACTCTGTTAGTGAGTGGTGCTTTGGTTTTTGTTCTTTTGGCTCACTTGTTCCCTTTAAATCCTTATCTTTTTACCGCATCAATGTCTTTGTATGCGTTTGGAGCTAATTGGTCGCAAGGTCTTTATTTTCCAGAGGGAATGGAATTGCATCCAGAGATTAAGGGGATCACAGCGAGCTTGCTTACAAGTACCCGTCTTCTACTTACTGCAATGATAGTAGGTATCGCAAGCTATTTTTATGATGGAACGATTTACCCAATGGCGATTACAATTCTTGCAATTGTTTCAGTTATTCTACCTACCATTTTCTTCTATGAGAAAGCTAAAGGTTTTTAAGTTCGTCTAGTAGAATTGAGTTATATCAAGACTGGCCGTAAGTTTGGATTTTCAGGTGTGAGATTTTTTCGTTTGGCTAAGCGTGGAGATCGTAGTAAATGTTGGCATATTAACAAGATCGAACGCAACGCCAAACGGGAAGATCTCATGCCAGAAAATTCAAATCTATGCCACGGTAGTGGCATTTCTCAGGATTTCAAAGTTACAAAAGAAGAGAAGTGCCGCTGCCGCGGCACACTATTCTTATTATCCCGTCCCAGCACTACAGTGCTTAGCATTACCCACATCTTTAATTAGGTAAAAACAGTTTAGACCACCTTTAAAATGGCTTTTTTTGAAAGAAAGTATGTCATAGACACTTATAAACGATAATTAGAGAAAGGATGAGGTAAAGAGCGAGTCCGTAGGACGATTGAAACAGTCTGCTGTTAAACACGCATTTTTATTAAAAGAGACTTCAGAATTTTTTTTTTCTAAAGGAATCACATGCTTGACCAAGATTTGCTCATCATAAATAACAATTTCTTCTACTAGCATCCTTAGAATTTTTTGTTTCTCCATTATCCCTATGTTTTTTTTTGATTCCTCTAACTCCCTTGAAAAAAGATTAATAGCGTCTTTAATTTCAAGTAGCTTTGAGGTGCTTAACTCGTTTAAAGAAAGTTTGTTACACTCACTTTTTAAAGAGTTTTCTCTTCGTTTAATTGTCGACATACGATCTTTTAAAGCTTCTAACGAAATACATTCTGATTGATAGGCGTCTAAGAGTCGATCTTTTTCTTTTTCCAATTTTTGCAATTGTAATTTTATCGTATGTTGTTGTTTTTGAATATGATCACCCTTGACTTCATCTAAGCGCTGTTGCACCTCTTTTCTAATACAATTCGGATCTTTCAATAAGTTTAGAATGCTATCCCATACCATATTATCAAGCTCTTTTAAACGGATACCTTTATTTTGACAACGGTCTCTAGGAGCTTTACATCGATAATACTCCGTTGTACGACCTGAAAAATTTCTTTTATAAGAATATCCGCAACTACCACATGAAATAAGTCCTTGTAATAGAGAGGGTTTCTTTGTATTTCTTGGTGATAAGGCTTTGTTAGATAAAAACAACTCTTGAGTTGTCTGAAAGAGTTCTTGCTCAATAATCTTAGGGACTATTATGGGAATGCATTCATCAATATTCTTATAAGTACGAGCGCATAGTCTTGGAGGCTTACCCTTTAGGCGAATCTTTCGACTCGGAAGTCGAAATAGATTTCCTTCTGATTGTACACGTCTACCAAAATAAGCTGTTCCTGTGTATGCATGATTCTTTAACATCCCTCTAATTGTTGCAGAACACCAAACAGGGTTTCCCTTAGGAGAAAGAATTTCTTTTTCTTTTAACTGTTTAATAATCTGTGCCATAGACAGTCGCTCTCTTGCATACAAATGAAAAATAAATCTAACGACTTCAGCTTCTCGATCAATTATTTCATAATAGGCATCTTCAATGTTATTCTTTTTAATATATCGAAATCCATATGGAGCTGTTGACAAAGCATTTACGCTTCCTTGTTGTGCTTTAAATTTTTTACCTCTACGACAGCGCTCCGTAATTTGTGCGCGTTCATATTCAGCAAACATACCTTGAATCTGAATAAGAAGTTGATCTTCAGCTGTTTCAGAAGAAGGTGCATTAACAAATTTTACAATAAGGCCTATCTTCTTAAACTCTTCTAATAAAAGAGCTTGATGATGGTATTTTCTTGCAAGGCGATCGGGAGAAAGAACAAATAGTGTATCAAATAATTGTTCAAATGCGAGATCTCGCAAATTTTCTAATGAGGCTCGACGTAATGTACTTCCTGAAACGCCTTCATCTTTAAAAATCCACTCTTGAGGTACTTCAAAACCCTTTTCTTTAGAAAAGGATAGTATTTTATCAACTTGGCTACCAATTGTTTCTTCATCTTTTTGCTTTTGAGAAGATACTCTTGCGTATATTGCAGCTTTTTTCATTTTTCTCTTCCTTTTGATATAAATCTAAGACCGGAAGGATTACTTTGTAAGAATCGTGTACGTTCTTGTGTGCTAATCGTTTGGAAACTCTTTTTAGCACTAAATTTCTTTGTCGCATAGGGACCTGTAGAAAAAATCATACTACACTTTACCTCGATGTATTTTTTTAAAAAAGCTAAAATGCGTGTTTGAAAGTAGACTGTTGATCAAAGCCTCGGGTGACCGTAGGGAACCCGTGGTTAGGTAGATAGAAACCAGAGCCCGCAAGGGCGACTGAATAATGCAGCTATCTTTCTCAGTCGCTCTTACGAGCTCTGGACTTTTGTTTATCTGACCACGGGTTCCCTTTGGTCACCCGAGGCTTTGATCTGTCGTCCTACGGACTCGCTCTTTATCTTAAATCATATTTCATAAAATGCTTAATGTAAATAAATTAACGGCAAGTCCCGCAATGATAAGGATAAGGTTGTTAGATATGTGGTTCGCAGTAGAATCTGTTTTAGAGCGCTTCTAAACATGTTTTATTTTAAAAAAACCTCACACATATATATAAGAGCGATATTTTTACAATTAAAGATGTGGGGAATGCTAAGCACTTTAGTGCTGGGACGGGATAATAAGAACAGTGTGCCGCGGCAGCGGCACCTCTCTTC